>NZ_SDLI01000004.1:300000-407840 GCF_004123195.1 Ammoniphilus sp. CFH 90114 | reverse complement strand
TGGATCAGTGATGACCACCCCTACTCTCTTTATTTTACTTTGTTCAGGAAAAAATCTCACGGCTTATTGTTTGACAACAAAGCGTGAGATTCTAGAGATATTAACACTATGAAGTGAATCCTGCTAATCTTTTTGCATAGAGTATCTGTGTTCGTTTCGCATCGTAGAATAATTCAGGAAGACCAGCATATAAAGGAAACCGATCATCTGGGTACCCATTCATTTCAATTAGCCAAATATTCCGGTGACGATCAATGGCAATATCCAGACCGTATCTCCCCATATTCATTGTTCCTAAGCTATCAATACTTTGAGCAGCTGAAACTGCGAGTTGAAAGATTTTTTTCTGAAACTCATCGATTTGTTGATCAGAGAATTGATAGATTTTCTTTAAGACATTCCTTGCTGGCTTGACCTCCCCACCTCTTTCATAGTTGCTAACAATACTTCCAGAACTGGCTACTTTTCCAAACATTCCTATAACGATCCAGTCCGCTGATTGATTTTTTGCGAGCATGACACGGAAATCAACAATATGTCCGTCTATTATTTCGAGGTCAAGAGTTTGCTGGATAATATAATTTCCGGGGAGTAATTCATCTTGAAGGTAAGGAAGAACTTGTTTAAAGTTTCGAAAGGTTTCTGTGACATTTTCATTGACTAGTCTGTATGTTGCTGAGACACACCCGTCTATTACATCAAATCTTCTAATTCCTTTTCCTTGTACCCCTCTTATAGGCTTAAGATACACGCTTGAAATATCGTTTGACTTCATAAACTGGGAAATATCATCGGGTTTATGATATAAAGCCGTTTTTGGGAGATATGGCTTAATATTTTGATTGCTTTTCAGCCACCTATACATATCCCATTTGTTAAAAACAATGGAATTGAAGTACCGGTTGTGAAAATTTATCTTAAAAAAATTCATCCATTTTTTTGGCAGTCTAGGTAGTAATACCAATAAACAAGCAGGTAATCTAAAGGTACCAGATTCCCATTGTTCACGAATTGGATTATACAAATAGCCTTTAATCATTCTCGTTTTTTTATTGATATTTTTTAATGAAAATGTGATGATTGCTCCTCCAATGGTTTGGTAATCTCTCACATAGGCAGATAACCCCTGTGATAAATTGGGGTTATTAGTATTAAACAAAATACCGATAAAAGGACCTAACAATAACTTATTGCCGATTTTATAAAGCTCATATCGACAAGTGAGCGGTATTTTTAATGATCCAATAACTTCCGATGAAACAGCAAAGTGATGAGGTGATATTTGGTTAGAGAGGATGATTGTGATTTCACGAGTGGTAGCTCCAAAGGAAAGAAGAACTTTATCCCCTGATTGCAATTCTAATAATTTTGAAGTTTTGAGATGGGGAATGAGAGAATCTGTTGTTTCCTTATCCTCCAAAATTACATATTTTTTTTCCGCCATAATATTCTCCTCTTAAATTTTTTTTGAACTTAATTATCTTATTGTATTCAGAAGAGAGTTGCAGGATCGTAGATTTTACCCCATATTTCCTTATCTAAGGTTAAGTGTTTATACAAATAAAGGGGTTTCTAAATATAGATATAATAGAGAATTAAGATAAAAGAAGAAATTGTCAAAACGAAATAGGAGGTGGAGGATAAATGAACCAGGTAGTTAAGATTAAATCAACGGAAAACGCGCAGACAACCCTTTATGCTCATCCTAAAGTAGTAGCTACATTAGGGCTTAGGACAAAAAAATATAGGGTTAAGTTTGGTAGTCAGTCTATCGAAGTGGATGTTTTACCGTCTTTAACCTTAACTCTTAACGAAATAGAATTTTCTCAGGATGTCATACAAATACTGCGTTTACCGCTCTTTCTTGAATACGAAATTAGAGTGAATGATGCTAAAATCTTGATTGGTCCATTTATTGGTATATTAGTAGCGAAATCACAAAAAAGCCTCAAAGCGATAAATTTAAACAGTTTTTCCTACCTATATAAGGAAATTAGAGGTATGATTCTTGCCTTCTCATTGCAAGGAATCGATCGTAAGTCAAACACAATCAAAGGTTTGATATACAATCCTCAGAAAAAAACTTGGGAAGAGCGTCGAGTATCCTATCCCTCCTCTTTTATGAAGTTGATCACCATATCCAAAAAGTGGAATCATTATTTTCAGACCACTTTTCCAAAACAATTTTTTAATTCTGCTAGTATCAATAAATGGAAGATGTATAATCTTCTCCAATCGAATAGAGAACTGAAACCGCATCTACCATTAACTTCATATATTCGCACGCCACAAGATATTTTAGATTTTATGGAGAATAATGAAAAAGCCTATGTGAAGCCTATCTCCGGTCTGAAAGGAGTTGGGATATATAGAGTAGTAAAGGAAAATGGACATTATGTTATACAATTTCGCAATGAAGACAAAAATCATAAGCTCTTCTTTTCATCTGTTAACGATTTACTAAACTACTTTAAAAAGAAAATGAAAAAAAAGAAATATATCATACAGCAGGCACTAAATATTGAGGTTCAGGACGGCCATGTCATCGATTTTAGGATCGCTCTTGTGAAGGACTATATTGGGCATTGGCGGGATGTTGGAATCGTTGGCAAGCGCAGTGCATATAGAAGCATTGTAAGCAACCGCGCGAGCGGGGGAACGTTAAAGCAAGGTGATCATTTATTAGGTGACGCTTTTGAATTATCTAAAGAAAAGGTTAAGATATTGCGAGATAAATTATCTCAAGTTGCGATAACAGCTGCAAGGGAAATAGATAAGTTAAGCCTGAATATCGGGAGATATGGCGTAGACATAGCAGTAGATAAACATCAGCACGTATGGCTACTAGAAATGAATCACCGAATGCCGGATGATTACCTCTTCTACGATAGCGGGCAAAAAGACGTTTTCTATAAAATAAGGGCGACAAATATGCTATATGCCAAGTATCTTGCAGGCTTTCACTCTCTTCCATGATTCTCTTCTCTTCTTTAACCTCACGTATTTAGACAGGGAATTTCTGACCGCTTAGGCACCTCTCCAATCTCTTCATTATATTCAAGAATAAAGTGTAATAATTCATGAGGAAGGAGTAAATCAAATTGCGAAACTTTTTTGCACGTCTAAGAGGCTCGGAAGAAGTACCTCCTGTCGTAACCAGAGCGACAGGAAGAGCTAGATTTCGTCTAAGTCGTGACCGCCGAAGACTTCATTATGTTCTGGAAGTGGAAAATATCCGCAGGACAACAGAAGCTCATATCCACCTTGGCAGAAGACGAGAAAACGGTCCGGTTGTGGCTTTCCTTTTTGGTCCTTTAAGAAGGGGAGTTACGGTTCGTCGCGGAGTGGTGCGCGGTACGATTACAGCTGCTGATCTTGTTGGACCGTTAGCAGGACGTTCACTAGCTGCGTTAATCCGAGAAATGAGGCTGGGAAATACGTATGTCAATGTGCATACGGTACAAAATCCTGCTGGAGAAATTAGGGGGCAAATCGTACGTCTTCGTGATGACGACAATCGCCGTCGTAGACGCAGGAGACGCAGACGTGGTGGCGGAGACAGCGATTGTGGATGAAGAGGATAGTCCTCTTTAAAGCTGCTGGTCTAGCTGCTTAAATAGTAAAAAAACCGCCATCCCTTGGCGGTTTTTTTACTTCTACGGCTTAATAAACATCTGTGTAAACATATTCCCATAAGCTCCACCCGAGACAATCCCAATTCCGATATGGCTGTATTCGTTGCTTAGGATGTTCGCACGGTGGCCTGGAGAATTCATGAGAGCGGTATGGGCTCCATCTACGGATTGGTTACCGGCTATATTTTCTCCAGCTGTCGAGAAGCTTACTCCCGCATTCCTTATCATGTCAAAGGGGGATCCGTGAGTAGGAGACTGATGGGAAAAGTAATTCCCTGTAATCATGTCCTGTGACTTGACACGCGCTAAGCGTGTGAGTTCTGGATGAGCAGTTAGAGCGCTTAATCCATTGCGCTGGCGCTCCTGATTGACTAAAGTCAGCATCTGTTGTTCTGCTGCAGATAAGGTCACAGATGCATTGGGAGCTGGTGTCGTTGGTGCTTGTGCCGGTTGCTGCTGAGCAGGAGGCTGTGTCCCCTGTCTAGGAGCTGGCTGCCACGGTGCAGCTTGTTGCTGATTAGGTTGCCAAGGAATGACCTGCCATTGCCATTGATTGGTTTGTCCTGCATTCCCAGAAGGAGCTTGAGCATTCTGTATTCTGGCCGCATTGCCTGTATTCTGCACATTAACCGGTGGTTTCTCGGCAGGTAGAGCCCCTTGTGTCGTCGTACCACAGCCGCTAAGTGCTAAACTAAGAAGTAGAGTGGGTATGATAAATGGTTTTAGCAACATCTCTTGATGCACCTCCTGTTTTTAGGGTGTCATCTACTGATGTGCTTCATGCAGAGGTTAATTTTACTTGCAAAGTCCTTGTCGGTGAGCATAAATGGCGACTTGAGTGCGATCTTCAACATCTAGCTTACCTAAAATATTACTGACATGTGTTTTTACGGTTTTAATCCCAATAAATAATTCTTCAGCAATGTCCTGGTTCGATTTTCCTTCGCCAATTAACCTAAGGACCTCTAACTCGCGTGCGGTTAATTGTTCATGGGGGAGGGCTTTGCTTTCTCCCTGACGGAAGCGATTCATGATCTTTCCTGCCACCTGGGATTCTAAAACAGGCATGCCTTGATGAGCTTGGCGGATGGCTTGAACAATCTCTGGCGCCCGCGCTGTCTTTAACAGGTAACTAAAGGCCCCAGCTTCAATAACGGGATACACTTTCTCATCGTCAATAAAGCTGGTAAGGACAATAACTTTTCCCTCAGGATGAATTGAACGAATTTGTTTTGTAGCTTCAATTCCGTCCATACCATCCATGACAAGGTCCATAAGGATTACATCAGGCTTCGTCTGATCTGCGAGTTTAACCCCTTCAGCTCCGTTGCCCGCTTCACCGACGACCTCAATATCGTCTTCTGTAGATAGATAAGCAGCTAGTCCCATCCGGACCATCTCATGATCATCGACGAGAAGTACTTTAATCATTTTGTTCATTCACGCTTTCCTCGCTTCCTCTTCCCATGATTAAAGGGATGGTTACCTCAATCAATGTTCCTTGCCCAGGGGCAGATGAGATATTCAGTACGCCCCCAATCTCAGCGACTCGTTCATGCATGAGAGCCATACCATAGGAGGAGGCTTTACGATCTTTGTCTAAGGAAAAACCAATACCATCATCTGTAATTTTCAAGCGCAGATTATTTTCGATGACGACTAACTTGATTTCTACTCGTTGAGCTTTCGCATGACGTAGTGTATTAGATAAGGCTTCTTGCAGAATACGGAATAAATGGTCCTCCATTCCCTTGGGCATGGAGGGGAGTTCTTCTAAGGACCAGTGAAAGGCTAAAGAGTGTTTGGCTTGAAGTTCACGAAGAAGATCTTCAACGCCTTGACGGAGCATTTTTCCTTCTAGGTGTGCCGGACGGAGATGGAGGAGAAGAGCTCTCATTTCGGATTGGGCTGCTGCGGCCATTTCTTCTACTAATTCGGCCTGTCGGCTAGCTTTATCAGGGTCCTGGGCTAGTGTTCGTTTTAGTGCGGCCATGGTCATAGAGATGGCAAAGAGCTGTTGGCTTACCGCATCGTGAAGCTCTCGGGCTAATCGCTGACGTTCTTCCACAATAGCCGCTTGTTTCACTTGATCTGTCAATTCTGCATTATGGGCGGACAGTCGTTGTAATGATGCCACTTGCTGTTGAAAGCGAATCGTCATGTCATTGAGTTGGCGGGCGAGCTGCCCGATCTCATCGTCACCTAAGTCAGGGATTCGAATAGTTAGATTCCCACGTTCTAGTTTCATTGCAGAGTGTAATAGGATCTCGATTCTCTTTTTTAATAAATTACCGTAAATGTACCCGAAGCTGCTTCCTATAACGATGGCAACGACCCACAAAATGATAAACATGATACTAATAACCAGAAATCCAGGGAAGGGGGGGATGCTCCATTCCCAAGCTTGATAAGCCCACTCGCGCAGAGAAACTAGTTCTTCGGTTTGGTACCATATCAGAGAAAAGAAAAGTCCGCCTAAAGTAGCTGCACCTAAGGAGCCCCACATGGCATGACGCATGAATTGCCATTGGATGTTCGTTAATTTTTTTTCAGTTCCAGGCATGTCTCTTGCCCCCTACACGTAGGTGATATCGATATCGCCTATGAGAAGGTTGACGATAATGCGAACCCGTTTTTCTGCATTCTGGTAATTGGAAGTCGTTAACGTGACAGTTCGATTCAAGCCACCTTGCTTATTCCCAAATACATCAATATCCCCGACATTAACATTGGCGATTAAGGAAATATCGAGATCATAAGGAACGTAAATATCGATATCCCCGATCCATCCGCTTATCATGACTACACTTTCTCCGTTGTGTATTAATGCACGAGAAAGATCGAGTTTAACTTCTCCAATCCCATGCCAAATGTTCATATCTCTAAGTTCCCATCGATTTCCTGTTAAGAAGAGGTTCCCGATGAGCGATTGCTTCATCTCGGGGGAGCCCATAGTATAAGATGGCCCACCTTGTCGTGGGGAAGGTTGTTGTTCTTGTTTTTCCTCTACTTGTTCATCCATAGAATGATGTGGGATCGAGGCAGGAGGAAGTTCGATTTCCTTCTTTTTTGAGCGTATAAACTGATAGCCCCAATAGATAATAGCAAAAGAAAGGGCAAAACCAATAAGATCTCCGATCCGTATAGACAGCCACGCATCTAGGAAAAACAAGGAACCAAACAGAAATAGGATGCCTCCCAATATCTTTCTTCCCCGCTCCAATAAACGAACAGCAAAATAGAGTACAAGGAAAGGAAACAGTTTCCCGGGATGAAAGTCCATGATGCCTAAGGTGTGAAATAAGATTCCAATACCGGTAAATATAATGATAAGTCCTAAGAAGTATCGCGTCGTGCGTGAGCGGTTCATTGGACTTTCCACCTCCAACTTAGGGAAGTTATTTACTACTTGTCACAAGTATAAATTTAACTATAGCATAGCCCCATCCTCGGCTCAACGGAAGAAAAGGTATAGTCCTAGTATAGTAGAAGCCACCCATTCCTTCCTACTGACCTTAAGAACGGAAAACATCTCCGTCCTAAGACGGAGATGTTCTGTTTGATAATCTATTCGCAAGGGATAGCACCCTATTTACTTTCACAATACCTCGTCCTTGCTTACGAGAGGAGATACGAGGCAACTTTTGTGCAGAACGGTCTAAGATACGCTTTATTTGAGAGGGTGTGAGCTCAGGAGCTTGGGACAGCAGTAGAGCACAGATTCCTGTGAGATGCGGAGTGGCCATCGAAGTTCCAGAGAGAGTATTATAATTTGGTGATTCTGGCCAGGTAGAGAGGATGTCTACTCCTGGTTCCACGTAATTCAACGTTTTACCAAAGTTGCTAAAGGAAGGAACTCTTCCATTTTTATTAATGGCACCAACGGCGAGAACTTCAGGATGACGAGCAGGATAATCCAGTGTCTCTGAACTATTTCCAGCGGAGGCAATCATAAGAATTCCCTTCTTTAATGCGGCCTTTATGGCTTGATGAAGGATCTTACTCGTATCCCTAGAACCGAAGCTTAAATTAAGGATTCGGATGTTGTTGTCGATCGCCCAATCAATCGCTTGGGCAATATCGGTGAGAGAGGCCGTACCATCTGCGTCAAAAGCCTTGAGAGCATAGAGAGCAGCTTTTGGGCTCACGCCTACAACTCCAATTTGATTATTCAAAGCCGCAACGATGCCCGCTACATGTGTTCCATGGCCGTTTCTGTCGACAAAGGGGCTAGAAGTGTCTACTGTATTAATGCCGCCTTTTACATTATCTCTCAGATCGGGATGTCTTGCGTCAATTCCAGTGTCAATAATTCCTACTCTGACACCATCTCCCTGGTTCCGAGACCAAGCGGTTGGAGCCTGTACTCGACTAACTCCCCAAGGCGTGACCTGCTTATCCGAATAGGTTTGGTGAAGCTTATACATTACATTTTGCTCTATAATGGGTCCTTTCGTCTCGGATTCTCCTTGGATGGCCATTCTGTCTTTGAGAATTTCATAGTCTTGATTAAGTAAAGAAAGAGCGTTCCACTTAGGATAAAGTTTAATTCTTTGTTTGGCCATCGCAGGTAGGTTCGAATAAAAACGAAGCAAATCGTTTTCAGAAGTATACATCACACAGAGGTGATCCTTATTTCGCATGGGGTTAACCGCCTTCTCTCCTAATTATTACATAAACAGTGTATGTGAATGGGAGAAAATGGTTAAAACCCCCAATTAAGGGGGTAATCATCAAGTGTCTGAGTAAATTATTTTGATGTTTCGGATGATCCGCTTGTAGATCTTTTCATTAGGAAGACCTTTAAATAAACGATGTCCTGGCGTTGTATTCACTTCAATGAGCCAGGCCTTACCTTTAGTGTCTATGGCATAATCAATGCCGAGTTCACGTAACCCGGGATAGGTAAAGGTAAGTTCATCTGCAATAAGAAAACTGAGATCCATTAATTCATCTCTTAAGTCTCTGATTTCTCCGTAGGAAAGCCCTAGCGTGTTTTCGATAGCGGTACGGAAGGGAATGGCTTTTCCCCCACAGGCCAAATTAGTTGTAATACTATTTTTTTCCCCCAGTTTGCCTACGACCCCAGAATAGACCCACTCATCTTTTGGCTTTTGTAACAAAAGACGGAAATCAATGGGCATCCCTTGCTGGGTGATTAACTCAACGCCTTGTTGAATAAGGTATTTATTGTCCTTAGTAAGGCGTTTTAGCATCCCCGTAACTTGATTTAAATTGGAAAAAGATTTTACCCATTCGCTGGTATGAAGCCAGTATGTTTTCTGGATCTGGTCCAGTCTGAAAATTCCTTTTCCTTTCATCCCGTTATCCGGCTTCAGATAAAGAAAAGGATAACGCTCTAGCATCTGGAGGAGGGATTGTCTAGTGAGGAGCTGCGTTTCTGGAATGTAACTTCGAATCATCTCGTTTTCCATCAGCAACTGAGTTTTAGCCCATTTACTTACTACATATTGATATCTACGTTTATACACAGATATCCTCTCCTAAGATTTGGTTTATATATCCTATGATTGTTATAGAAAAACGGAATGGTTGTATGCCTATGACAGGCAAACTATAAAGGTGAGGTGAGACGGAAGGATGAAAAAAAGATGGATAATCGTGCTGTTCATTCTCATAGCAGCATTTATTTTAACGTTTTTAGGGCCAATACGAGAGAAGTTATCCGCTATGGATATCCATCTTATTGCTGAATGGCTAAGAGGATTAGGTGTGTGGGCTGTTTTGCTCGGGAGTGCATTAATCATTATTCAAACCTTTTTGCCCGTGATCCCCTTCCTTGTACTGGTTGCAGCTAATGTTTTAGTTTTCGGATTGGTTGGGGGATTTCTAATAAACTGGATTAGTGCGGTAGTGGCGTCTGTCTTGATGTTTTATGTCGCACGCACAACAGGAAGAGATTGGGCTCAACGAAAGCTAGAACATCACCCTAAGCTGATGAAGATGGATGATTTTGTAAAGAGAAATGGTTTTCGCTCCATCCTTACATTAAGGTTGTTTCCTGTCATCCCGCCCGTTGCCTTAAATTTAGCTTCAGGGGTATCGAAACTTGAAGGGAGGGCCTATATCCTTGCAACCTCGATAGGAAAGATCCCTGCCATATTGGTTCAATCCATGATTGGAAATGACATAATTTATTTTTCTGAGAATAAAGGACGAATTTTACTCCTCGTACTTGGTTTTGGTTTCATTTTAGTGGTTGGGATGAGTTTGGTTAGGAAAAAATTGAAGCTTTCATGAAAACCCTTATGTTGGGAAAGCTATGTATTATAAGGAGAAATTGAATTTAGGGAAGGTGTGATTTGTATTTATGATTTCTGTACCGTCTGAGATAGAAGGTAAAGTTGCCACCTACGGTGAAATTGAAGATGCGTTTAATAGAGAAGGCTTTGTATTGGGCGGAAATTGGGAATATGATAAGGGCTACTTCGATGCAGCCTTAGAAAGGGATGGCGGCGAAACAATTTATCTGCGCGTTCCCGTAGAGGTGATGGAAGGTGAACTTGATGACGGAGGTGCTCGACTGAGGTTTCACCAGCCTTTTCTTGTAAGACATGTTGTTCATACTCGAAATTTTAGCGATTCCATCCCTTTAGTTGACCAATTACCAGGACAGCTTAATACGTTGGTCAATCAGTTCCAAACGCCAGCCGAGGTGGATGGAGATATTCATGATGTAGACAGGAGAGTGGAAGAGGCGAGAGCTGCAATAGCAAAAATTCTGCCTTATGTACAATAAGAATCCCGGACTTCTGGGGTTTTTCTATTGCACCGCCTTTTAGGAGGAAGATCATGAAAATCTGGCGATTGGTTTTACCCTTAGCGCTCCTACTTTTGTTGATGGTTTCTGTCCCGATGCCAACAGAAGGAAAGGAGAAAAATGAGTTAACTTTTATTGTGAAATCCTCCCCTTATGCTTTGTTTGAGAGCCGCCTTCATATTGAGAACAAGGAGCTGGCGAGAGATATCCTTAAGGGTAAACAGGTTTCTACAAAGCATGCACCTGAGCTCCCTTTTGCCTATGTTGAGATAAAAAAAGGAACAAAAACAGAAACCTTTATGATCAGTTATGCCTATAACTTATTCCAAGTCGAAACAGGTGTAAAGATCGTACTTCCACCAGAAACAAAAATGAAGATTCATTCTTATCTCTCCATGCTTAGAAAGCATCACTTTGGGGAGTCGGTGTCCTGGAAGGAAGCAGAAAAGCTTTTTCCACGCAAAGGGTATGCAGAAGTTGTCGATATCGAGAGCGGATTACGCTTTATGGTTCAGCGCCGTGCAGGAAGTCAGCATGCTGATGTCCAGCCCATTACAGTTGCAGATACAGAAACAATGAAAGATATATATAATGGCAAATGGAGCTGGAAACGAAGAGCGATCCTTGTCCGAACGGAAGGGAGAACCCTCGCTGGCTCTATGCATGGAATGCCACATGGGGGAGGAGCGATCTCTTGGAATAACTTCCCTGGACACTTTTGTATTCATTTTAAGGACAGTACAACACATCGGCGTGCTATACCTGATCCAGGGCATGATCTCATGATTACAAAAGCTTCAGGCCTTCTCCACGACCGAATCGTGCAAGGCAGCCCTGAGGAGTTGGTGTCATTGTTTATTACAGCAGTCAACGAGCAGGATGAGAGTATTATTAAGCTTCTTCTTAATCAATACGAAGCAGATAGAGTAGAAAAATTATTGCAGCAACTTGATCAAATTGAAGGGGTAAAGATTCACTCACTAGAGAGTGGTTCTAGTCCAAAAGATAATTTTCTAATGCAGGAAATTATGGCTACGATTAGAGTAAAGCGAAAAGAGCAGAAAGAGCAACAACTTGGCGTTATATTTTTATTAAGCCGAGAGAGTGTAATCGATCGATGGAAGCTAGAGTTAAATCCATTAATCAGTCAATTGTAAAAGTATGCGAAACTAGTGTAACCTTTTCCTCCCTTCCTTCGTCTTCATTTATAGAGTAGGAAATCAAAGGCAAGGAGGGAAGGAAAACTCTATGGAAAACAAGCAGGCTAGAATGCATGTGCAAAAGGGTCTCTTCGCCCTAATCACCGGTTTTTGTCTTATAATTCTCTATCAATATCTAGAAGTTACCAGTTGGCTTCATGACGTGGATAATGTAGTGGTCACGATGTTTGTTGTCATTGTTCCACTGATCATTGCTACTGAAATGTTATTCCAGCTTTATCACTATTTTAAACCAGCAGATCATAAAAATTAATAGAATGGGGTATTTTCACATGATAAGGAGATGTTTTCTCGTGATGTGAAAATATCCCATTTTTACATCTGTCGTAAATTCCTTCCGAAATGAACATCCTATAGGGAGAAATAAAAGATATGGGGTTCGGAGGGATTGGTCTTGAAAGTACCCGTTGGAATTTCAAATCGTCATATTCACTTAACCAGAGAGCATGTGGATATTCTATTCGGTAAAGGTTATCAATTAAAGAAGATGAAAGACCTTAAACAACCGGGACAGTACGCTTGTGAGGAAACCGTAACGATCGAGGGGCCAAAGGGAAAGATTCATCATGTTCGGATCTTAGGGCCAGAGCGGAAGCGATCTCAGCTAGAGATATCGAAAACAGACAGCTTTGTTCTTGGTGTCAAGCCTCCCGTACGTGATTCCGGTGATTTAGACCATACGCCAGGCATTATAATTGAAGGAACAAAGGGACGAGTAGAGTTAACGGAAGGGGTTATTCTGCCTGTTCGTCATATACATATGGATGAAGAAGATGCAGTCCGTATTGGCGTCAGGGATAAAGATATTGTTAGCGTAAAAACAAAGGGTGAACGATCTGTCATTCTTGAGAATGTACTATGCAGAGTAGATCCCAATTACGTTTTGGAATTTCATGTGGATACGGACGAAGGAAATGCTGCTAATTTAAAAAATGGAGACCTAGTTGAAGTTATCGAGTTGGATGCTTATCGTGAATTGCGTGTGATGAGCCCGAAGACCATTCTATTGTTTAATTGCGGGAGTTCATCCATAAAGTATAAGCTATATGAAATGCCAAGTAAGTCTATTCTCGAATCAGGAGTTATAGAAAAAGTTACCGAAGAAGCCTATGGAGGTCACATTGAAGAAATAGCTCAGCAAATGAGTCCTTATCATATTGATGCGGTGGCCCATCGAGTCGTTCACGGAGGGGAAGAATTTGATCAGTCGGTTGTTATAACAGAGGAGACAAAAGATATCATTCGCAGGTTATCACCTTTGGCTCCCTTGCATAACCCCGTAAACTTGTTGGGAATAGAATGGGCAGAAAAACTTTTCCCGGGATTGCCCCAGGTGGCTGTTTTTGATACAGCGTTCCATCAGACAATGCCCCCGTCTTCGTATATTTACCCTATACCCTATGAGTTGTATTTAAACCATAAGATCCGTAAGTACGGTTTTCATGGATCTAGTCACCGTTACGTTATGGAGCGCGCGGAAGAAATGATGGAAATTCCAAAGGAAAAGCTCCGTTTGATTAGCTGCCATATTGGTAATGGTGTATCCATTACTGCTATACGAAATGGGAAGTCATATGATACTTCCATGGGAATGACACCGCTGGCGGGAGTCAGCATGGGAACTCGCAGTGGAAACATCGACCCTGGAATTGTGCCGTATATAGCAGAAATTCAACAGACAGATGTCCATGGGGCTATTGAGGTATTGAATAAACGAAGTGGTCTTCTAGGGATATCTGGAAGGTCTAATGATATCCGCGATGTTCTACAAGGAGCGGCCGATGGAGATGAGAGGTGCCGACTAGCCATCGATATATTCTCAACGAAGCTTCATACCCACATTGGTCTTTACTTAGCTAGGCTGAATGGAGTAGATGGAATCATATTTACAGCTGGTATTGGAGAAAATAGTCCAGAAATCAGGGAGATGGTTTGTACAGGACTCGAATATGCCGGTGTCTATCTTGATCATGAAGCGAATTATCAGAAGCGAGGTGAGCGTTTTATCAGCAGTCGATACTCCCCAGTGAAAGTCTTGGTTATTCCTACTAATGAGGAATTAATCATGGCTCGAGATGCGTATCAGCTAATCTTATAGGAAAAGGTCAATGAGAGGGTTTTCCATAAAGGAGATCACCCTCTTTTTATTTTTTGTAACTCCAAAAAATAATTCTCAAGAAAATGTCGTATTCTGCCGATTTAATTGATAGGAGTTATGGTATGATGATAGGGTAACTCACCACAGGGAGAGAGAAAGATGCAAAAGAAAGATATAGCCACCATATCCGGTCTTGCGGCTGGAGTCGTGATACTCGTAGCCTCCATTTTAGTAGCCGGTGGTTTAGCTGGTGCAACAGGATTCATTGATATTCCTTCTGTACTCATTGTTTTCGGGGGAACGATTTGTTCTATGCTTATATCCTTTCAACTTGACGGAATGAAAAAGATGTTTCCGATCATGAAAAAGGTATTCACTTCAAGACAATATAATTTAAGCAAGCTTGTTGATGATTTTGTTCGCTTGGCATCTACAGCTAGGAGAGAGGGCTTGCTGGCTCTAGAGGATCAATTGGAAGAGATGCAAGATGATTTCATCAAAAAAGGGATTACACTTGCTGTTGACGGTACAGAGCAAGATGCATTACGAGGGATCTTAGATGCTGAGATCATGGCTTTAGAGGATCGACATGGTAGAGGTAGAGCAATGTTTGATAAGGCTGGTGAATTGGCGCCGGCATGGGGGATGATCGGTACACTGATTGGATTGGTCTTAATGCTGCGGAACTTAAGTGATCCAGCTAGTCTAGGCCCTAGCATGGCGGTAGCCATGATAACGACCTTCTATGGTTCTGTATTAGCGAACTTTATCTTTATTCCGATAGCGAATAAGCTTGCACAAAATACGGAAGAAGAGGTCTTTGTCAAACAAGTTATGATAGAGGGAATCATTGGGATTACTTCTGGAATTAATCCTAAGGTATTGGAGGAAAAGTTGACCTCCTATCTGCCTCCAGAAGCCAGAAAGAAACCAGAGGAAGTAAAAGGAGCGGAAGAGGAATGAGGAGGAAAAAGAAGGACCCCCCCAAAGGCGCTCCTATGTGGATGACGACTTTCTCTGATTTGATGACTCTTATTCTCGTTTTTTTCGTTCTCTTGTTTGCCTTCTCTGAACTCGACGCCAAGAAGTTTCGGGCTTTCCTGGAGTCTTTCACGAATAACGCTCCCTTTGAATACAATCAGTCCATTATAGAGTTTGATACTCAAGGGAAAATGGTTAGAGGAGAAGAAGTTAAGGAAGAACCTAATGACCAAACCGGACAAGCTACTTCTGTTTCAGAGCAACAGATCCAAAAGAGAAATCAGGAGCAGCTAGACGAAATAACAAAGAAAGTACAGGAGTTTCTTAAAGAGAATCAGCTCGAGACTAACGTACAAGCTTCAAGAACCCCGCTTGGAGTGGAATTGATATTACAGGACGGTCTACTATTTCGCTCAGGGGAAGCAGAGATTTTACCGAACGGTGTTCCTTTTCTGAATAAGCTAGCTGAATTGTTCCAGACCCTTCCAAATCAAATTATCGTCGAAGGCCATACAGACAACCAGCCTATCTCTAATTTAGTATTCCCATCTAATTGGGAACTATCCGCTGCTCGTTCCAGTAGGGTTGTCCGTTTCTTCATTGAACGACATAAATTAAAACCAGACCGATTTGTTGCGATGGGTTATGCAGATACAAGGCCTGTCACAGGTAATGGGACACCTGAGGGACGACAGAAGAATCGCAGGGTAGTCATTGCCATTGCAGGCTTAGAGAAATAATAGTTTTGAGCCACACAGTTGCTAAAAGCTGATGTGGTTTTTTTATTCTACCAATTTTAATCATATCTCCCTTTTCTTGCACATATAGTAGCATTACAAAAGCAAGAGGGGGAACCGATATGCAGATTCGCTTCTATTCTGAATGGGACAAGCAGGAGAACGGCCAACCTCAACATGAATTGGCACAAGGAACGAATCACCAGACTAGGATTCTTAAGCTTTGGGAAACCAATAAAGGAATGCTCTTTATATTATCACTTAGCATTTTATGCGTATTCTGGTTAAGCTATTTCCTGTTTGCAGATATTGAAGGACAAGCTACATTTATGAATCAGAAAACAGCAGGATCTAAACAAGCTATATCCGTTGCGACACCAGAATCCATCCTATATACAGTCAAGCCAGGGGATACATTGTGGGGAATCGCAGGACAGTATTATCCGGAACGAACACGTGAGGAAGCGGTACAAATGATTAAAGAAAAAAATAGACTTTCCGGGACAACGATTCATGCAGGGCAATCGATCTTACTTCCATAATTGAGAACGAATCGAATATCTACCTTTTCAAAAAGTTTTCGTAGTTTCATCATTCTAGTAGTATAATAGAATTGGAGAGAAATCTAGAATGAGGGGGACCTGAGATGCAGGCTAAAGAGATTATGCAAGATGGCCTATCTGCACAAGGGATTAAACTAGAAGTGGTTGGAGATGCAATTTATCGATTTTCTCAATTCCAATGTGAATGGATGGTCCCTCAGCATATTATTGATCGGATGCTTAACCATGATGTTGATAAAACGGTTGATTATATAACATGCAAGCTTTTCTATGTTGTAAGGAGAATAGAGGAATAGGAAGAAGGGGATATCAGCCTTAACTGCTGTATCCCCTTCTTTTTCTATGTTTAGATTTTTTCTAAGGCATGTTCCCAGGAAGGAAAATAAAATAAAGCGTTCCTCATGAGTTTAGGATGTTTCTCCTTTACCTTTTTCTTAGAGAGGGGCTCGCCGTTATCCTTCAGTTGTCTTAATTTGAAAAGCACATCTTCCATCTTCATATCCGCTTGCATCTACTTCACTCCTTTAGAAAATATAGTGAGGACTGTCATTAGAGGCAATGTCTTAATGTTATTATAGTAAAAATTTTTATAATAATCAAATTTTACGACAAATTATGCTGAGATGTAATTCAAATAAAGCAGTTGACTTTTTGTCTTTTTCCCAATAAGCTATCTTTTTGACTCATAAATTCTGGCTAGATGTAAAGAATTTAACAAAGATGGCATGGTGGATACGAAGGAGTGATGAAAATGGTGCAGGCTGGTCAGATGGCTACACTAGAGGTGGCACGTAAAGCTCAGTTTGGTTACTTTTTAACGGATGGAGAGAATGATATTCTGCTCCATAAGAACGAGGCAGCCAAAGAGCTGTCGGAGGGACAGAAGGTCTCCGTGTTTTTATATATGGATCATGAGGAACGTCTAGCGGCTACAATGAAGGAGTCGAAGATCGTTTTTGGCCAATTCACTTGGCTTGAAGTATCCGATGTGAATCGCAAGATGGGTGTATTTTTAGATATGGGCATTCAGAAGGAATTACTATTATCTAAAGATGATTTGCCGCAGGATAGAGCTGCATGGCCACTTAAAGGGGACCGCGTATTTGTAGGGTTAAAATACGATAAGAAAGGAAGACTTCTAGCCAAATTAGGGTTGGATGTTGAGCTTGCAGAGCTCGAACAGCCAGCTGGAAAAGATATGCTTCATAAGAGCGTTAGCGGATATGTTTACCGTGTAATTGCCCTAGGCGCATTCTTCTTTACGGAAGAGAATCATATTGCCTTCGTGCATCGTGATGATATGTTAGGACCTATTCGTTTAGGACAAAAGGTGACAGCAAGAGTAAAGAGTATTCGAGACGATGGTCGAATTAATGCAACACAGAACCCACCTAAGGCAGTAGCCTACCAAGAGGATGCGGAGATCATTTATCAAATCCTTCAAGATCGCGGAGGTGCCATGCCTTTCTCCGACCAGACCGATCCTGAAACGATCCGCCAAAAGTTTGGCATTAGTAAAGCAGCATTTAAACGGGCACTTGGTAAGCTGATGAAAGAGAATAAAATATATCAAGAAGATGGATGGACATATTTAGCTACAATTAAGCAAAACTAAGACGAAAGCTATAAAGGCAAACTCATCCTAGAAGGGAGCACTAGCGTATGGACTTCTGGCAGGGAGATGCGCACATGCCCATCCTAGGTTTTGTCATTCGGGCAACCGTTGCATACCTGTTTCTATTTAGTTTGATAAAGTTCTTAGGACAAAGAACGCTTAGCAATTTGCAAGCACAAGACTTCTTGTTTGCCATCGTTATAGGGGATGTGATTGGAGATCCCTTAGTGAATCAGGAAACTAGCCTCTCAGGGCCGCTTGCCGTAGCGTTAACCCTCACGTTTATTCATTATATTACGACTTTCCTGGCTTTGAAATCGGCTCGTTTTCGCCGGTTTGTAGATGAGGAGCCGAGATTGCTCGTGTCACGAGGGAAGATTCTAAGGGGAATGATGAAAAAGACGAAGGTCACACTAGACATGCTCTTGATGTCTGCGAGGATGAATAATGTTATGAAACTCTCGGATATTGAATTGGCCATTCTTGAGCCTAACGGAGAGATCAGCATTATTACCAAGGCGCAGGCAAATCCTGTGACCCTAAGGGACTTAGACCTTCCTATCTCGGAGGTTAAGATGCCTTCTGTGCTTATAGAGGATGGGAATATTGTGAATCGTAATCTAGAGCATCATAACCTCTCTATTGGCTGGCTGGAGAATCAACTTGAAGAACAAGGCATTAAATCAGCTAAGGATGTGTTTTTGGCGCTACTCGAAGGGGACGGTTCTCTTTATGTGAGCACAAAGGAAGAGCCATATAGGCGTTGAGCTTGTCCTATAAAAGAATGAATAAATAGGGGAGTGGGCGAAACCGACCAAGCCTAGAGGCCTTGGGAGATGTCTTTCCACTTCTTCATTTTTTTTACAGGAGTCCAGTCCGCATGTTTGATCGGTACAGAAAGAAGTCCAAGTGTCCTTTGAACAATCCGGCGGAAAGCAACATTCGTTTTAACCAAGTCTATGAAGGGTTCTCTTTCTAAATCAAAGCTTTTGGACAACAATTGAAGCATATGTGCTTGCCACACTTCCTTAGCGGATGAGTTTGTAGCAGGAATATCCGGATAGCGAAAAAAAGATCCATTGTAGGCGAGTGCGCGGTTAAAATAGTAGGCATAGAACTCAACGGGTTTAATCCCACAGCTTAGCTTTAGCTTTTTCTCGCGGTGGGAGGCGATGGAATAAATTTTTTCTGTATGAGTGATATGTTTGAATTGCTGTTCGTCGAATAAGGTGAGCCATACTTGACATTTCGCCCCTTCCATAGGACCAAGCATAGCAGGCAGCGCCCCATACTTGGTCATATAGGCCGCATATATAATATCGGTATCCTGTAACTTTCCTTTAAGATTAATGACAATATCGTTTAGTTTTGGGTTTAGGCTGTACTTGTACTTTAGCTGTGCTAAGCAGATATTTGAGCCATAGCTTAAGATGGGATACCTTTCCTCAATAGGACAGACATTTTGTTCCTTTAAAAATTGAGCTACAGTCATGGTTCTTCCATTGAAATCTATAAATAGCTGAGAGGGATCGCCAGATCCCATAATTGGATAGGCTTTACCTTTCATATAGATAAAGGAATGTTTTGGCGTTGGTCCCGGATAGATATCAGGATGATCATACGGTGACAAATGAAGAGGCTTATTGAAAGTGTACATGTGTTGAACCTCCCATCACGCTCATTTTTTCATCCTATGCGGTCAGTATGAATTGTGTGATGTATACAACACAGATTTCTTCCATGACAAAAGTAGAAGAAACAAGTGCTGTTTCGTCAAAGGATTCGACACTCCAAAAATAGAAATGGGATGATAAGGAATAAATCGGGAGGGGAAATTACATCGTATGAAAAACATGAAGCAAATGCATCAGTTAACAAGTGCTGCTTTACGGTTTGTTCAGGACGTTAACGATTATGTGAAGACTAGGGGTTACATTTTGCTCCAAGAGGAACCCATCATTCACTTGAAAACGGAAGAGCGCCTGTCGATGACGATAACACAACCGATATACGTGGCCGCTAGTGACATTGAGATGAATGTCTCTGCCTATCTTGAAGAAGGTGATTTAGATGAAATCGTAGTGGAGTCGACTTTTGAATGTTTACTTGGTGAGTTTTTAGATGTTCAGGAGATCTATGCTCACTTAAAACAGATTCGAAATGAACGTACAAACCACTTCTTTATTTGTGTCCGAGGTTCCCAAGAAGAAGGGTTTTGCGATGAGGAAATTTCGGTTATTATCCGTAAAAAGCACAATGTAAGAAATGATAATACGTTTGAGCAGTGGGATGACTTGATCCGCATGTTCCAGAAGGGGCAGGACCAATCCAAACCCTTGTTGCCTTATAATCCGGAAGTTACACCGTAGAGTCCCAAGACTCTACGGTTCTTTTGTGTTTCTGGAAAAGTTAGCGCTTGGCGTTGAGCTAAGTTTTCTAGTATCATTAGGGGGGTGATTTCATAATGAATAAGAAAAATATGCTGAGAATATTAGACACACTTAAGGATATGTACCCGGATGCCCATTGCGAGCTCAACCATGAGAATGCCTTTGAATTAACGATTGCAGTGCTGCTTAGTGCTCAATGTACAGATAAGAAGGTCAATCAGGTGACGGAAAAATTGTTCCAAAAATACAAGACTCCCTGGGATTATCTGTCTGTTCCGCTAGAGGAACTAGAGCAGGATATCAAACAGATTGGTCTCTTTCGCAGTAAGGCCAAAAATATTCAAAAGCTGTGTAAGGTTTTAATAGATGAACATCAAGGAGAAATCCCGCGTGAGCATGAGCAACTGACGAAGCTTGCGGGAGTGGGAAGAAAGACCGCTAATGTCGTTGTTTCCAATGCCTTCGGTGTTCCTGCCATTGCGGTAGATACTCATGTAGAGCGGGTAAGTAAACGATTAGGGGTTTGCAGGTGGAAGGATAGCGTTTTGGAGGTTGAGAAGACCCTAATGAAAAAGATCCCTAAGGAAGAGTGGACCCAAACTCATCATCGCCTTATCTTCTTTGGTCGCTATCATTGTAAAGCCCAGTCTCCCTCATGCGAAATTTGTCCTCTTACAGACCTGTGTCGAGAAGGGAAAAAACGAATGAAGGATCGGCCATGATTTTTTTGGCTGATCCTTTTATTTTGGTTAATCTCTACTATAGTGATAGAAAACCATGTTCATTCCCCTATGTACATACGCCGTTACCGTCCTTTTATCCAACCAATAGGATATAGCAACTGTGCAATCTAAGTTGGGAGAGGATAATAAAGTGAATCAGCCAGGGAAGTTGTCCAGTGAGGGTTCTAAATTTCAAAAAGCGATAGACACGGTAGGTTATCAACTAATCAAAATGAGTAAAATGAATGAGGCCTTATCATCCATTCCATTAGAGGATAAGAGGAGGCTTTCTCGAAGGCTCCGAAACTTTCATCTCCTTATGGATTGGATGAGGCAGAAGTCAGGTGATCCTGCAGCAGGTCCATTTGTCCATGCGAAAGTTGGGTCGAAAGGGATATTGCTCAATAGAGCGGTTTTAGTTCGGAAACGTAGAGTAAAGCGACAACAAGTTTATCGATTATCCATCAAGGGCAGGATATCCAAGATTATTCACGATCTCAGTAGCCTTCGTATGAGAGTAGCTCTGTTTCTACCTCATACTACTCCAAAGCAAAAAGAATTAACACTCGAGTACATGTCTTCGTTCAACGACTCATTTCATATGGTTACAACCCAAGTAGATTTGCAGTCTTCCCCTCTGAAGAAGAAGTTTGGTAACAAGGTTCCGGTAGCGAAAGATAGAGTAGGGGCAACTATGTCACCTCATAGCAAAAAAACTATCCCAGCCCCTCAAAAATTATCGACAAAGATTATGGTTAAGAAGGATTCTATAAGAAAGATGCCATCTCCAACACAGAAAGTCACAATCCAGAGCCCTGTAAAAAAAATAGTAAAGCAAAAATTAGAAAAGGCAAAAATAGAGATAGAGGGGCCAAAATTTAAAAAAGCCAAAGTAGAGAGACCAAAACTTGAAAAACCAAAAATAGAAAAACCAAAATTAGAAAAACCAAAATTAGAAAAACCTAAAGTTGTTAAACCGAAAATAGAACCTATGAAGATAGAACGACCTAGAATAAATAGATCAAAAGTGCAACAACGCCTACTAGAACCAAAAAGCATTAGAATGAATCCGAAAGTGACCATAGAAAAGAAAATGAAGAAGTTAAAACCCAAAGTCATGCCTACCCCAAAGGCAATTCCTGAATCAGATTTAAAAACAAATCCCATTTTAGAAAGGCCTTTTGATGAGCCATTGGAGAATGAACCAAACCTAAGCGATGAAAATGAATCGGATCATACGGACACACAAACGCTGGAAGAATTTATCGATGCTTTATAAGAAGATAGGCCAAGGAAATCGGAGGTTGTCGATTTTCTTGGCTTAAATTAACCGGAGAAATTTCCTTTATGTTCGAAAATGATTTGTTCCAGCTTAGAATAACGGGAATATTTTCTCTTATGAATAATAAATCCGAACAGAATACCTATTTTTGACCAAATAACGGAAAAAACTCCGGTTATTTTCGCCTTTTTTGATGCATTAGGGAAAATAGCCGGAATTTCTCCGCTTATGAGATGGCGCCTACCGCCGCCATCCCTATTAGATCTTCTTAAAGTTTTCGATGATTTCCTCGTACTCTTCCTCGCGTCCTTCAAAACGGTCTGGTGTAAAGTGATGCTCCACCCAATTCATTAATTCAGGGCGACTGTGGAAGATATGTTTATCTTCTCCCCATTCCGTAGTAATTTCTCTTACCTCGATCTTGGTTCCTTTCGTTTCGGCTACAATCATATTCCACTTATCTTGTTTAAAAATTTCGTGCTTTGCCATGAGTGTCGACGTCCTTCCTGAAATAAAAGTTGCAATTAGTTTTCCCTGACAGTGAGATCTCTCCCCAAGCAATTATTGGGCTGGTGTAGTGGGTTCAATCTCTACAGGACCTGGAGGCATCCTTGGTTGGTCGCCTAATCCTATATACTTATCATAAATATCAAACAGCCCGCGGGCAATATAGGATGCAGAATTTGTTCCTCTCCCACCTTCGGGTACCACAACAGCGATGGCCAGCTTTGGTTTCTCCGCTGGGGCGAAGGCAATGAAAGTTGCATTCTCTACTCGTCGATCCTTTTTCCATTTACCATCTTCGTATTCTACATACATGTCTTGCTCTGATGTCCCCGTCTTCGAGGCCACTGAATAGGGGAATCCTTGGAAAGGTACTACCGCTGTACCACCCGGTCGGGTTACCATTTTCATACCGTCAATGACGACTTTCCAGTACAAGTCTGGAATTTCGATTTCACTGAGTACCTCAGGCTCAACTACTTTGATTTCGTCTTTACTCTCAATTCGGTCTACAATCTGTGGTCGAAGCCGCTTCCCTTTATTTGCGAGTGTAGCCGTATATTGCGCCATTTGCATGGTGGTATATCGTTCTTGTTGCCCGAAGGAGGCTTGAACAAGTCCCGCTAGAGCACTAATTCGTTTACTTGTATCCACATAGTCTTCTAGCCCTTTACTCTCGAAGGGTAATTTAACTCCTGTTTGAATCCCCATTCCAAAGTGGTGGTGGTAACGTTGGAAGGTCTGTACTGAGTTGCCCTTGCTAACTAAGTTCTCCGCAATCCTTGCCATGTAGGTGTTCGATGACTTCTGGAGAGAGATCTGCGGGGTGAGCCATCCAAGGTCACGCCTGTTAGCGTTCGTGATGGAGTCTGTTCCTCGACCATAACGGTACACAACAGGATCTCGCCAGCGATCATAAGGAGAAATAATTTTTTCATTTAGCCCCATTAGAACGGTCAAAGGCTTCACGGTTGACCCCATGGGAACCATGGAGCTTGGATGACGTTCAGATTCCTTTAATGGTTTAGGTCTGGCATCGTAAGGAGCAGAACGAATCGTTCCATTATTGATAGAGAATTGAATATCGTTATACACCTCCTGATCGACTCCACGAATCCAGACATTCGGATCGTAATCCGGATGACTGACGATGGCTGCAATTTTTCCTGTTTCCGTTTCAATGGCTACAGCATAGGCATTTTTTACTTGTCTTGTATCCGTATGAGCATTGGGTCTTTGTCGTAATTCTTTGATATAATTAGCCACGAACTGTTGAGCTTCCTTCTGTACTCGTTCATCAAAGGTCAAATATAGGTTGTTTCCTGGTGTTGGCTTGGTAACGGAAACCTCTTCTAAGAGAGTGCCGCGAGCATTGACGAGCAGTTTCTTTGCCCCATTCTGTCCAGCTAGAATGTCCTCGTAACTAAATTCAACACCGTCCATACCAACATACTGATTCGGGAGATAAGTTTCTTTTCTCTGTTTATAGTAGTTTTCAGTAGCTCTAGCCGTTTCCGCCACAGCATAGGGACGAACGAAACCAATGGTCTGAACGGCAATGCGATTCTCGCCTTCTCGATAGAAACGGACGGGCTTGACGACGACATCAATCCCTTTTAGAACGGTCCGTTGTTCAGAAAGAATGGAGATTTCGTAATCCTTCAAGTCAAATTTAAGGTCTTTTTCAAGGAATTTTGGGTCTTTTCTTATGACACGTTCTCCCTCTGCATTATATCCCGTATCCATCTTTTTCAAGACTTCGTCTACAGGCAATTGCAAGACAGGGGAAACCTGATTCGCTAAATAGAGAATGTAATCCTTCGTCATCCAGTCTTCTTCCCGAAACACGGCCGTGTAGGAAACCTTGTTGTCTACAAGGATTTCACCGTTCTTATCGAGAATTTTTCCTCGGGGAGCGGCAATTGGGATGGTCTGAATGGATTTTTCTGTGGCGATTTTTAGATACTCTTCCCCTTTGGCAATCTGTACGATAGACAAGCGAAAAATCAAGGCAGCAAAGAAAATAAATACAATCGTAAAAAGTAACTGAATCCGGCGAGAAATGAGTGTTTGCTGTTGCTTCTTTTTCTCCTCATTATTGTAGTTGTATATCATATTGAAATCCTCTTTCTATTCCCACGGTAGTTTCCTTTACAACTCGCTGTACCATAAGGCAAATCCTACGAGAATGTAGACAGCTGCAAGAATATTTAACGTTTTCCAACGTTTCGCAGCTAGTTGTTCCGGCTCCTTAAATCCCTTTTTCCTTAATCTTTCTATTACCCAACGTCGGTAAGGAGGGAAGGTGTTGACGGCAAGGAGCAACAATCCTAAAATGATCCAAAACCAATTACCCATTGGAATAAGATACCTCCTTCTTCTTCTCGTTCTTATCCATATAGCATACCCCAAATATTTATTCTATCAGATTTCACTTCAAGATGCTCTAGTGTCCTAATAGGCTGAAAAAAGGAAAAAAGGGCGAATTAGACCAAGGGTTTCTTGCATAGTATATAAGACCAAAACCTTAGGAGCTATGAGGAAATTCAATTAGAGGGTGAGAGGATTATGAAGACGAAGGTTCGTTTCAAGAAGGGAGACATGGTCAGGGTCATAAATCCTAACAATCATTTCTTTGACGAAGTGGCAGAAATCCTCATGTTTGACGAATTCACCAATAAGTACCTCCTGCAATTTAACAATGGCTATAAGTGTGAAATGTACCATTATGATCTCGTAAAGTATTTGTCCCATAAAGAACAAAGAGCTCTGCAAAAAGCCCATCTATTCCAACTAGCAGACTTGGCGCTGAATGTGAACGATCGAGATTGGTTTGAGAGAATTACGAAAAGATTAAAGGACTTCAAAGAATAGTAAATGAGCCGAAGGGTCTACATGCAATTGTAGACCCTTCTTTGCAATTTTTAGATTTCAACCCACTCTGTTTCCCGAATAACCCGCTCTCGTTCTTCTTTTAAGAGCTGTTCCTTTTTCCTTTCTTCTTCCTGCCGAATTTCCTCTAGCAGTATAGATTCACTCACGGGTTCTTTTCTAATCAGACTTATATACGAGAGCAGGGCAACTTTTAATTGAGCTTCGTTTGGTTCGATCGTTGTAACCGTCCTCTGAAGAAAGGCCGAGATAGGGAAAAAGACCTTTGTATCTAAAGGTATGAGCCATCTCGGGATCAACCAAACTCCTGCTAAGCCAAGAAGAGCTGCCCCATTACCGCCTAAGGGATAGAACCCTAGAAGAAACAGGAGATAAAAAATAACAACCCCATTGGTAGAGCAATGACGATTGACGATGTTGCACCTGCGAATTTCATTAAGGGAGCGATACGTCTTGAGTCCTTGGTGACTAAATACTTTGTGTTCAGCACCATGGTACTGCTTTAGTGTATACGGAAAAATAAAATGATAACCGAATGCTGCAAGCGGAATCCAGAACAATGGATAACCCGGTTGTAACGCAATCCATAAGAACAGACCGATCATACCAATTAAGAAATATAGTGGAATTGTAAACAAGGTTCGTTTGATAAAGAAGACAAGCCCTGGAAAATCGAAAGGCAACACTTTCGTCTGTATATCCCCATTCTGATCTATCATCGCATGAGCGATATGATCCTTATCCATATAGAAGATTCCCTTTGGATAAGACATGCCTCTAATCATATGGATTCTCCTATACATATATTTTTTTCTATGTATAGTTTATCATGCTTTCCGTCTTTTTTCACATCATTGAACGGATGATAGTTAAGTGTTTACTTTGAGTTCAGTGTGGAAAAAATGGTTACTAAAAAAGTGGAGATGCCCATGAATTATACAATTGGTTACGGCAAGGGTTCGATTCAATTTTCACTACCTGAAGGAACGGATGCCCATGAAATTAATTATGACAGCGAGTCGCGTGGCGAGGAGATGGATTGGATCCGTCAAGCCTTAGAGAATCCTATAGAGAGTCCTCTTTTGAGAGAACTAGCAAAGGGGAAACAGAGTGCCGTCATTCTCATTAGCGATGCCAGTCGATTATCCCCAAGCTATAAATTTCTTCCCTCTCTACTCGAAGCGTTAAGAGAAGGTGGGCTATCGAATGCGCAGATTCGTATTGTAGTTGCCTTAGGGATGCATCGTAAGCAAACAGAGAGGGAATTAAAACAATTAGTCGGGGAGGAGATCTATCAGTCTATAGAGGTGATCAATCATTCTGCATTGCCTGAGGACTGTGTCCATTTAGGAACAACTGCACTTGGTACGCCTGTGGAGATCTTTAGACCGGTCGTGGAGGCTGAGCTTAGAATTGCTACGGGAAATATGGAGCCTCATGGGTTGGCCGGCTTATCAGGGGGAGTCAAAGCACTCATGCCTGGTGTTTCTTCCCAACGCAGTATTCAGCACAATCACTCCTTCTCGATAAAGTGGAAGTCGCAGCCAGGGAACCCTGAGAACCCGATTCGAAAAGATATGGAAGAAACGTTAAAGTTTTTGCCCGTTCAGTTTCTATTGAATACGATCGTGAACCACCGTCGTGAAATTCTTCATGCAGTGGGAGGTGATGTTCTAAAAGCGCATCGAACCCTTGTGGAAAAGGCAAAACAAATCTTTCTGGTTCCGATCCAAAAAAAATACGATGCCGTCATTGTATCTACAGGCGGACACCCCAAGGATATGCAGCTTTATCAAGCAGTTAAGACACTTCAAAATGCATCTAAAGTTGTAAAGCCTGGGGGGAGAATTCTTCTGGTTGCTGAATGCAAAGAAATGTTTGGGAATGGTCTTTTTCAATACTGGGTGGAAACGGTTCAAGACTCAAGTCGAATTGCAGAAATGATGAAGGAGCAATTCGTCTTAGGGGCTCACAAGGTTTCCCACATAGATGAAGTGCTAAAGCAGCATGAGGTTTATTTATACTCTGAAATTCCGGAGAGTACGGCTGAGCTTATCGGTTTTAAACCGGTGGAGGATTTGCAAGCTTGTGTCAATCAGTTCAGTCAATACGGGTCACTTGCTATCATGCCTTTTGGTGCCTTGACTTTTCCGGTGACTTAAGTAAGGAGGTTAGAAGATGTATTGGAACGGTTGGCCATTGGAGAGAGTAGGGATATTATTTGTCAGTTTAGCGTTCCTTATGATAGGAATACAAGTTACTTTGTTTCATTACCGGCAGAACTTTCATCATAAGGCCATGTGGATCCCCGTTTTGTTTGCTCCATTATTTTTTATTGTTGGGAGCGTGTTCACTTTTTACAATGTAGGGTGGGTTTCAACCCTTTTTTTCTGGTTAATGTGGCTAGGGTTAATTGATGGGCTTATTGGTTTCTATTATCACTTTCGGGGTGTTGGCATTCGGGTGGGAGGTTGGGCCCTGCGTAATTTTTTGATTGGTCCGCCCATCATTCTTCCGCTCATGTTTACGGCGCTAAGTGGTCTAGGGCTTATTGTTATGTATTGGAGGTAGCCGGATGGAGAAGGAAACGCACTACCCCACTTATGATGTGATGCAAGAGAAAGATCATTGGGATGATCATACAAGATCCATCGTTCAATCCAGGTGGGTCAGAAGCTGGGATTATCAATTCCTCATCTTAGAGGAGGTTGAAATGGTTCATGCCATATGTGCTCATCTAGCTGGAGACACGAGGGAAGAGCTCATCTCTTTCGTTGTTCGGCACATAGACGAATCGCTTCATCATTCTCCAGGAGAAGGACAAAGAAAAATAGGAGTACCCAAGGCTCAGATCCTGATTAGGGAGGGTCTGCGAGCTTTAAATGAGTCTTGCCGAAAAGTTTATCTGTTGTCTTTTATACAATTGGATCATAAGAAACAAGGATATATATTAGATTTAGTAAGCAGAGCCCAAGCCCCTGACGTCCCCGAATGGAGGGGACTGCCTCAAGTGGAATGGTTTAAGAAGCTATTAAGCTGGACGATAGAAGCCTATTATTCTCATCCGCAGGTGTGGTCCGAAATGGGGTACGGCGGCCCGGCATACCCAAGGGGATATGTCAGAACACAGCTTGGTCAGTTGGATCCCTGGGAGGCGCAACCAAAATGATGAAACGAAGGTACGAAAACGACGAAGTAGATGTCGTAATCGTAGGGGCTGGAGCTGCAGGTGGTGTTCTAGCGAAAGAACTAAGCGAAGCTGGGTTAAAGGTCGTTGTTTTCGATGCCGGTCCAAAGCGTGATCCACAAAAGGACTTTGCTAGTGATGAGCTCGCGATGAAAAACTTAGGATGGCAAGAAACAAGGATCGTAGATGGACAGGATCCCTTGACAATGGGACACAACAACAGTGGTCGAGGAGTTGGGGGAGGAACGGTACATTTTACGGGTGTCTTTCTACGCTTTCATGATGTGGATTTTAAAGCGAGAAGCTGGGACGGCGTGGCCGAAGATTGGCCTATCTCCTATGAAGATCTTGCTCCTTATTATGATCGAATTGAAAAGGAGATTGCGGTTTCTGGTCCCAAGCATTTCCCATGGGGGAACTACCACGGGCCCTATCCCTATCCGGAACGGGAACCGTTGAGTCCGAATGCTTATATGTTTATGAACGGATGCGATAAGCTAGGAATTGAGAGCGTGGTCCCCCCACTTGCCATCCTCTCGGCTCCTTTTGAAGGACGTCCGCCTTGTATTAATAGAGGCTTCTGTAATCAAGGGTGTATGCCTGATGCGAAATTCAGTACGCTTATCGTTCATATTCCGAAAGCCATTCAAGCTGGGGCAGAGATCCTAGCAGATTGTACAGTCACACAAGTACTCATGGGAAAAGATGGCCGGGCTCAGGGTGTTGAGTTTGTGCACGAGGGTACGACATACTCCCAAAAAGCCAAACTTGTCATTTTATCGGCTTATGTGGTGGAGACCCCTCGTTTATTGCTCCATTCCGCCAATTCAAGCTTCCCAGATGGACTAGCTAATAGCAGCGGGTGGGTAGGGAAGGCCTTCATGACCCATAGCAGCCATGATGTGTATGGAAAATTTGACCATGAAATTCGACTTTACAAGGGGACCCCAGTCCTTGCGACCACACAAGCCTTTTACCGAACCAATGAGAACCATTCATTTGTAAGGGGATACACCCTTCATGCTCATGGTGCTAGACCAGTAGAGTTTGTGAATGGCATTTCAAAGTCTTCTGAAGGGTTGCTCTGGGGGGAGAAACTAAGGGAGAAGGTGCTTGATTACAATTATTACGGTCGAATTACCTTGGTCGGTGAAGTACTTCCTAATGAGAATAATACGATTACACTAGCGGATGAGAAAGATGAATACGGTGTTCCCCGAGCCAAGGTTACCTTCAGTTATGGAGAAAATGATCAAAGTCTCATCTCTCATGCCGTCGGGAAGATGGGGGATATTATCCAAGCTGCAGGCGGTAAAGTCGAGTTTGTTGTACCAGATACAGCTCATTTAATGGGGGGATGTAGAATGGGCGACGACCCGTTCCAGTCTGTGGTGAATTCCTATGGTCAGTCCCACGATATCGATAATTTATTCATCTGTGATGCGAGTGTATTTGTCACATCAGGTGCTGGCAATCCAACGAATACAGTGATGGCTATCGCTTTAAGGACGGCAGATTATATTAAAGAGAAGATGAAGCGGTTGGAGTTGTAAAACGGTGAGGAGCCACAAATAAGCGAACAATGCCGAACCTGTGGCCCTACCGTACCCTTACTCCTTATTCATTCCCAACGCTCTTTCCTCAACAGGTATGCGAACCATCTTCAAGAAGGTGAAATTAACCAGTGTCCATAAAAAGGCCGTATAATAAGCCCCGAATAGTACAGGGATGGCAATGAACTCCGTCATTACGATCCAATAGTTAGGATGCTTTAACCAGCGATAAGGTCCTTTCTTTACCAACTCGCTTTCCGGAAGGATGTAGATCCGTGTATTCCAATAGGGACCAAGAGATCGAATGCACCAGTATCGTAAGACTTGGGTTCCCATGAATAGAGCAAACGGAAGTATCCACCAGCCTGGAGGGGTCGCCTCAAGTACCCCGCCTTCTATTAATAGGCTTGTTAGAAATCCAACATGGATCATCACAATATATTTGTAATGCTCACGGCCAACCTCGTAGCCTCCTCTTGCGAGCATCCACCGGGCATTCCTCTTGGCTAACCATAGCTCTCCCAGCCGTTGGGTAATTAATAAGGAGAAAAGAATGACAAAAAATGTACTCACGTTATATTCCCTCCAGTAATAGCATTTCTGCACTAAAACCGGGTCCTAACGCAGAAACTAAGCCGACCTCTCCTGGGGAGATGATTTTCTCTGTAAAAAATTGGTTCAATACATGCAGAACGGTACAGGAAGACATGTTACCATTCTGACGAAGAACTTGCTCCGCCACACGGAGCTTCCCATCGGGCAACTCCAAGGCTTCGCGATATGCTTCAAGAACTTTTCTCCCGCCTGGGTGAAAGATGTAGTGCTGTGGTTCTTGTACTTTATTCTCCTGAAGGAAGTCCAACAGGTCCGGAACTGTCTTTTCTTTTACAATGGTCGGGATATCACGGCTAAATATGACATGAAAGCCTGAAGAAGAGATGTCCCAACCCATCACATCGAGTGTATCCGGCCATAGCATGCTCCTTGTGGTTCGAATTTGCAACCGACCTTCAGACCGGTATTGATCTCCTCCCACGATGACAGCCGCAGCACCATCTGCAAACAGAGAGGTGGCAACCAGATTGCTCTTGGTAATATCATTACGCTGAAAGGTAAGGCCGCATAACTCTACAGCAACTAAGGCAACAATCTCTTCTGGGTGTCCTAAAGCATAATCAAAGGTGCGGGAAAGACCAACAGCCCCTCCTGCACAGCCTAATCCCCAGATGGGGGTTCGTTTCGTATGCGGGCTTGCTCCAAGTTGGTTGAAGAGGAGGGCATCGATACTGGGTGTAGCGACTCCTGTAGTGGAAACAAAGACAAGATGATGGATATCTTTCATATCTAAACCGGCATTTTTCAATGCATTGCTCAAGGCTTGTCCACCTAAAGCCGTAGCATTTTCAATGTACAACTCGTTTTTCTCTTTGAACTGATGACCTTCTTTAAACCAGTCGATAGGTACACAGAAATGTCGTGTATCAATCCCGGTATTCTCAAAGATGGTCAACAGTCGATCAATATCGGCAAAAACGTCGGAAAACATGTCGCGAACAAATGGTTTTACATCAGCTTGTTGAAAGGTATAAGGAGGTTGTGCTGTTCCTGTACTCAGAATGTATGGCATGGACTTCCCCCATTTCAGTTTCCTAGAAGAATAAGGTTATTATTACCAAAATGGTTAAAAATTATCGCACGCACGGAAATACTATGGTAAGCTTTACCTGTTAATATCAATCAACCATAATCCTTGAAGGAGGTCTAACAATGGAACAAGTTCCAAAGAGAAAATTACCGGTACGAGAAGAGATTGATTCTTCTTTTAAGTGGATTTTGGAAGATATTTATCAAAATGATGGGGAATGGGAAGCAGAGTTCTCCCAAGTGAAGGAGCAGCTTCCTGGACTCGCGAAATATAAAGGAAAGTTAGGGGAGTCACCCCAAGAACTATTACAATGCCTGAAGCTCAAGAGTGAGATCAGCCTCTTGATGGAGCGGTTATTCGTTTACGCCCGTATGCGTCGAGATGAGAACAATACGAATGGGAAGTATCAGGCGTTAACCGATCGTGCTTCGAGTCTAAGTGTTCAAGTGGGCAGCGCGAGTTCTTTTATTGTCCCTGAGATCTTATCCATTCCAGAAGAGCACTTGATAGGCTTCCTTAAGGAAGAAAAAGAGTTGGCTTTATACGATTTCTATCTTAAAGAATTGCTCCGTCAGAAGTCGCATGTCTTGTCTGCTGAACAGGAAGAACTGTTAGCTCAAGCGGGGGAATTGGCCGGCGCACCTGGAAATATATTTAGAATGTTGAATAACGCAGATCTCAAGTTTCCAAAGATTAAGGATGAAGATGGAGATGAGGTTGAACTGACTCATGGTCGTTATATTCAGTTCATGGAATCGCCTGACCGTCGAGTGAGAGAAGAAGCCTTCAAAGCGATGTATGATACTTACCGGAAAAACAAGAACACCTTCGCGGCCACCTTAAACTCTAGTGTGAAAAAGGATGTTTTCTATTCCCGCGTAAGAAAGTATGAATCCGCCCTTAAGTCATCCTTAGATGATGATAATATCCCTGTCGAAGTGTACGATAATTTAATTCAGACTGTGCGCAGCAACTTGCCTGTTTTCTACCGTTATGTCGATCTACGTAAAAAGATGCTTGAGCTTGACGAATTGCATATGTACGATATCTATGTTCCTATGGTGAAAGAAGTAGAAATGAAAATGGGGTATAAGCAAGCCTACGAAACCATGATGAAGGGGCTGGCTCCGTTAGGTGAGGAGTACGCCTCATTACTCAGAGAAGCACGGGATCATCGCTGGATCGATGTCTACGAAAATGAAGGAAAGACGAGCGGCGCCTATTCTTGGGGGGCTTACGGTACACATCCATATGTCTTGTTGAATTATCAGGACACCGTGGATAATATGTTTACCTTGGCACATGAGATGGGGCATGCGCTGCACAGTTATTATTCGGATAAGGAGCAACCTTACCTTTATGCTCAATATACGATTTTCGTTGCAGAAGTAGCTTCGACTGTCAATGAGTCCTTACTGATGGATTGGATGCTTAAGAACACCACAGATAAGAAGGAAAAGATGTTCCTCCTCAACCATTACTTAGAACAGTTTAGAGGTACGGTCTTCCGTCAGACCATGTTTGCAGAGTTTGAGAAGATGACCCATGAAAAGGTGGAAAAAGGAGAGGCGCTAACACCGGAAACACTGAGTTCAATGTATTACCAATTAAATAAAGACTACTATGGGGAACAGGTCCATATCGATCAAGACATTGAGATGGAGTGGTCTAGAATTCCTCATTTCTATAACGCTTTTTATGTTTATAAATATGCCACGGGATTCTCGGCTGCTACAGCTTTGTCCCAACAGATCCTGCAAGAGGGGGAACCAGCGGTTGAACGATACCTCAATTTCTTGAAGAGTGGGGGATCAAACTATCCACTAGAACTGCTTAAATCTGCAGGAGTGGATATGACTACTCCTGAACCTATTCAAAGCGCACTTGACGTATTCAGGCGACTATTGGATGAATTAGAATCATTAGTAAATGAAGCGTAAAAATAATAAGCATAAGCCCCAAGGATAATTTCTGGGTCTTATGCTTAATTATTGGGTATCTATGATTATTTGATCCTGGACCAGCCGTTTTTTTCTTTATAGAGAGCGGTTTTACATCTGGTACAACGATAGCGGGTAACCCAAGGTTCCATCGTATTTTCTTCTTTACATCTAGGGCACTTAGAGGAGTTTATGGGAACTTTCAATCGAAAAAGAATAAATAATACCGCGGCAATAAACAGGTAATAGGAGTAAAGAAACCCAAGCGGAATCATACATAAGGATAGTAGAATTAGGACGAAAGAAACAGGCTTTCTCTGAATCATAGATCATCCCTCCTTACCTATTTATATGGTAAAGCCGTCCAATTCATGATTCGATAAGGAGTTAATATTCCTTACGTCCTGCTTAACAGCCAGATCCCTACGGGCATAAAACAGGCTAATGCAATCATGATGTAATAGGCTGGCCCTAAACCAAAATCAAACCCAATGATCATGATAAAGAAGAAGCTGATACGTCCTAAGCTAATAGCAAACTCTCGAAAAACCAGCCTTTGCAGCATCCTGCTGAAACCATCTTCCTTATGAGTAGTATTAGTTCTGGCGATTTGGGCATAGTGCAGGGATTTTGCAGGGATCCACATCATAGGTAAAGCAATAGACACGATGAGGTTAAAGAGAATAAACCAGGGAGCAGCCGATAAAAACAGCGTTAAGGTTACCATGATGGAGCTAATCATGCCCATGCCAAGAATGATTTCTCGATTGGACTGTTTAAGTGACTTACCTATTAACCAATACATCACAGCGCTAATGGCTCCGAATACAAAGTTCCAAGAACCTAGCTGAGATTCGTTCTGTAGGAAAAAGAAAAAGAACAATCCATAGGACATCTGAACAAAGGAAAAATAAAAGCCGTAAGCCGCTGAGGTAAAACCCATCTTTGCCATTTCTTCATTTTCAGCTAGAAAAAAATAACGCTTTTGATACTTTTCAGTCATCTTCATGCTAGGTATGAATGCGCTGAAAAGAAACTGAAGGATGAGCAAAGCAATAATGATAAAAAAAGTGTGGCTGTATCCCTGACTGGTAATGAATAAGCCAGCACAAAGAGGCGTGATCAATTGCGCAACCGTAGCGATAGTCGACTCCATGCCAATTAAGTACGAACGGTTTTGTGGGTCCGACAGCTGTAAGATATGTAGGTTAAAACCGATATAAAAGAGACCTACATATCCACCATATAATAGACCTAACACAGGCAATAAGGTTTGAGATGCTTGCCCTGCATGAAATAAATATAGAAAAAGCCCTAGAGCCAGGATAGAGGAAATCATAAAAGTCGATCTCGTGCCGAGTAGATGCAGCAGGTAAGCGCCTGCTAAAGAGGCAATGAAGATGGATGCCACAGAAAACAGATTAAAGACCCCAATAGCCCAAAATGATTGACCACGATCCCAGAGAAAAATGTTCATAAAAAGGTTGGCAAATGAGAAAATGATGCAGAAAATGAGCTGAACAGAAAATAACGATTGAAGTGGTGTAAAGAATGAATTGCGCGTAAGCATAGACTCGTCCTCCTCTTCCACATGTATATTCCTTTTTAGAACTGGAAATGTTAGGTAGGGAAGATATGGAAAGGATCTTGAGGAGGAATCTATGTTAAAAAAGTGGTTGTTATCAATTCCTTTATTTACGTCTGTGTTTGCTGTTATTTCGTGTCTATTTATTGGACAAGCAAACGCGGTAGAATCGATAGTTTATAAGGTTGAAAAAGGGGATACCCTCTGGCGCATATCGAAAATTACAGGGGTAAATGTAGACCAGTTAAAGAAGGCTAACCGGCTATCAAGCGATTTCATACGTGATGGAGACAAGCTGATAATACCTAGAGACAATAACGTGAATTCTAAAAGAGCAATCAAATTTACAAAAAAAGATTATGATTGGTTTGTACGAATTATTGAAGCAGAAGCAGGAGGAGAATCCTTCGAAGGTAAGGTAGCCGTAGGAAGTGTAGTATTAAATCGTGTTTTGCACAAAGATTATCCTGGGACCATAACAGGAGTTATCTTTCATAAAGTAAAGCATGTGTATCAATTCTCTCCAGTTGCAGACGGCAGAATCCATAAAGTAAAACCTTCAAAAGACTCCTATCGAGCAGCTCAGGAAGCATTACGTGGATTAGATCCCACTTCAGGAGCCCTGTTTTTTTACAACCCACATACGGCAAGAAGCCAATGGATTCGTACGCGAGTGGTTGTAGCCGAGATAGGAAGGCACAACTTTGCCCATTAAGGGAATTTCCTTCATTTTAGCTACCGTTGATGGATAACGGAAATTTTTCTGCCTATTTTTATTGAGATCCATCTATTATTCATTAAGTAAAATATGGTACAATAGGCAACATGATTTATAGGAGGTCTGGATATGAAATGTATTAGTGTGTATACGAAGGACTTTGAAGTGTTTTCTGATATCTATGAAAGAATTCTGGAATTAAACTTAGATGACAATGAAGAAACTGAAATTGACGGAATCACCGTTGGGGATGCAGGTGAGATTCCGGATGATTACATTGAGAAGATGCGACAAAAGCCTGAAGTGGCTGTTATGCGCATTAAGAAGCAAGGCGTGATCATTCTTCAGCATGGAGAAGTATTCGAAATTCTTATTCCTACGGAAGAGGACGAAGAAGCAGAAGAAACAGCGTAAAAGACCCTTATATAAGGGTCTTTTTTTTAACGTCTCATAAGTATAAACCCAAGTAGATATCCCGTTGCTAAACCTCCTAGATGGCCTGTAATACTAATTCCGGGCAGGAAGGTTAATACAACCCCGATGACAAGGATAGGAAGGATGGTCTGTCTGGAGTAGTAATCCATTAAGTCGCGTCGATACATTGATAAATAAGCAAACATGCCGTAGACTCCGAATATGGCCCCTGAGGCACCGGCTGCAAGCACAGCTGAAGAGAAGAAAAGAGTCATAATAAAGCCTACTAGTCCGGAACCTAAATATAAGATAAGATAACGGAATTTGCCGAGCATCACTTCTAGCCCGGGGGCAAAGATCAGAATGGCGAAACAATTGAAAAGCAGATGCTCCCAACCAATATGAATAAAAATTGGGGCAAATAATCGATATAAATCTCCTTGTAAAACAAAGGGCTTATAATAAGCGCCAAATTGGACTAAAGTGTTTGGATTGGTTGATCCGCCTGCTATAGTCATCAATAAAAATACGATAATGTTTAAAGAAATGAAAAGGGAAGTCAATGGGTATCTCTTTAAGTACGTTCTCCAGTTTTCGTTGCGGTAAAACCAAGACATGTTTAGGCTCCTTTCTAACGGAGTGACCGTTACTCATCCTTTTATTATACCTTATATCTCTTATGGAGGAATCATCCCCTTTAACCCCTTATTGATGTGTACTTCTGCCTTAATTAAAAATAATTCTAATCTAATATTGAATTTAATCAAAGAATCGGTATAATATTACTATGAGCATAGTGATAACATATAAAAAAGTTTAGCTTTGAAGGAGCGAATGGATTATGGCAAAGCTGAGACTAAAAAATAGAGAATTAAGTTCACCTGAATATCTAAAGAAATTACAGGATCTGCAGAAGGAATCTGGGAAGATGAAGCGTTCCACAAAGCTTAAGGGTTCCGTAGCCGCAACAGAATAACTCATCTAAAGGAAAAGAAGATAGCCTACGGCTTCTTCTTTTTTTAATATTTTCTACCTGGCAAGAAGATGAAAAAGTCCAGTTGTTAAAACTGGACTAGTCAGAAGTAATTACTATGTAATTTAATGATAAGGTTCGAATTCCACCTCTTCTTCCAGTATTTCACGCAAGTGTGGGGTAATTTCATTAATTCCCTTTTCTTGTAATCCAAGACGTGTACAAATCTGATTAAATTGAGCGACCTTATCTTCAATCTTACGGGATCGCTGCTTCTCAATCTCTGCTAAAATGATGTCTTCCATGGACCCATTCAAGACGTCTAGTCTCCCTTCGCCCTTGTTTGCTAAAGAATGTTCATGGTTAGGATAGCTAGATCAAAGATGAATTATTCTTGACTCTAATGCCTTGCAAGCTCATTATAATGGGTGGAAGAGTCTCTTGAAAAGTAGAATTTTTTTTTCCTCTTTTTGGGTATAATAGGCTAAACAGAGTTCGGGTTGAATAGGAGGTGAGACAAGGGTGAATACCAAATCTATTCGTAACGTGGATATTATCGGCGATATTCATGGATGCTACGACGAGTTGATCTTACTTTTAGATAAGCTTGGTTATAAGAATCAAGAAGGCCTCTATCGTCATTCAGATAATCGGATGCTTGTGTTTGTGGGTGACCTTTGTGATCGAGGCCCTAAGAGTCTCGCTGTATTGGAGTTAGTGAAAAAACTAGTAGAAGCGAAGCTGGCTTATCACTGCCCTGGGAATCATGATGATAAGCTGCTGAGATGGTGTCAAGGCAGAAGGGTTCAAGTCAAGCATGGGTTGGAAACTACGGTCGAAGAAATAGAAAAAACGGAAGATCCAACAGGAACTCGCCGTTGGATTGAAGAGTATATCAAGAGCCTTCCCTTATACCTTCAATTTGATCAGGGAGAATTAGTCGTTGTGCATGCAGGGATTCGGGCAGATATGATTGGCTCTAATCATAAGAGGCTAAGGGATATATGTTTATATGGATTTCCTACAGGTAATCTGGATAAGCATGGCTTACCCGAAAGAGATCCGGTTATTAAGCATTACAAGGGGAGGGCCTTGCTGGTACATGGACATACTCCTGTTCATCAGCCCCTATGGGAACAAAACGTGATCAATATTGACACGGGTTGTGTTTTTGGTGGCGAATTAACTTGTTTTCGCTATCCCGAGAAGTCGTTTGTTGCTGTCAAGGCTTTGAAGATTTATGGCGAAAGTAAGCGATTTCAGTTGAAATAAAGGTTCCTCTCTCATTCTATTGTGGTATAATTTAGTAGAACCTGTCGAAATCATAGAGAATGAGACGAAGGAGAGCCTAAAGAGAATGAAGTACTTGCTGTTGTTGAGCCTATCTTATTTACTGTGCTATTTTTTGCTGCCCTTATTTAAGCGGTTATCTTTTTATTGGGGAATTCTTGACCAACCAAGTGCTCGTAAGATCCATGCCAAGCCGATTCCCTTGTTAGGTGGCTTGTTAATTTATTTAACGGTTGCCTCTTTAGTCTTGTTATTTTTGGGAATTAACCGGTTATCTTTAGGGATTGTGGTCGGAGGGGCTATTCTGGTAACGATAGGATTGCTTGATGATTGGTACAAGTCTAAGGGTAGGGAATTCTATGTGTGGCCGAGGTTATTGGCTCAGGTTGGGGCAGCGGGTGTTATTGTCGCTCTTGGAATTCGAATTGACGGGATTACGAACTTCTTTGTTGACCACGGTATGATTATGTTTCCGGACTGGTTAGCTACCGCGTTAACCATCCTGTGGATTGTTGCGATTACGAATATGATGAATTTTATTGATGGTGTAGATGGATTAGCGGCTGGTATTACATCGATATCCAGCATGACGTTGTTTTTCATCGCTCTCATACAAGGCCAGTATGCAGCCGCTATGGTGGCTATCATCTTAATGGGCGCAGTCCTTGCTTTCCTTAAGTATAATTTCCATCCTGCCAGCATTTTTATGGGGGATTCAGGTGCCACCTTCTTAGGGTTTACTTTAGCGGTGATTGCAGTTGATGGAGCGTTTAAGGGGGCGACACTTGCTTCTATTTTTGTTCCTGTGTTTGCTTTAGGGGTTCCGATCTTTGATACTTTAATTGTCTTCTTGAAGCGTTTCCTCAGTGGCAAAGGATTACATATTGCGGACAGATCTCATACCCATCATACGCTCATGAGATGGGGATTGAATCAAAAACAGACGGTAGCATTCCTATATCTTATTGGAGCCTGTTTATCTCTTACTTCCATTGTTTTACTTCTGTATAGCACCATATAGTTCTATACCATAGATGAATAGAAATAGTCTTGCCTCTGATTATCAAGGGCAAGACTATTTCTATTTTTATTCTGAGATGGTTATGTTTTTAATATACACTTCTTCAGTCGGTTGGCTTGGTTCTCCCATAGGACTTTGCTTCACATTCACGTTGGAGATGGCTTCTACGGTTTCCATACCTTCAACGACTCTACCAAATATGGTGTAGTTTGGGTAGCCATTAAGATTCTCACTATCTGCTCCATTACAGATGAAGAATTGGCTGCCATTTGTATTGGGGCCTGCATTGGCCATTGCTACGATTCCTGCCTCATAGCGGTGTGGGGCAGGAAGCTCATCTTCAAATTGATAGCCTGGGCCACCGGTTCCCGTGCCGGTAGGATCTCCGGTTTGGATCATAAATCCCTTAATAACACGATGGAACAAAACGTTCTGGTAAAAGTCCTCTTTCGCTAAGAAGATAAAATTATTGACAGTTTGCGGAGCATCTTTCGTAAAGAGCTCTATTTTAATATCTCCCTTATTAGTTGTAATCGTTGCTGTATAAGGCTTGTCCGGCTCAATGATCATCTCTGGAGGCTTGTCCCACGTTTTCGTCGTTGTAGGCCCCCTATCTGAAACGGCCTGTTCTTGGGTGGCCCCACATGCAGAAAGCAGCAACATGCTTAGACTTGCGATGAATAGGAAGTACCACTTTTTCATTTTTTCATCCTTTCCTGAAGGGGAGTTAGATACACCTCATTATACCCTATTCTGAAGCATAGAATGAAGTATCTATGGATAACCAGAACAAATTCAAAAGCGTGGCCAAGATTATATGTAGAGGAGAAGCATAATGAGGAAAACAGGAATAATCATGCTTTTATTCATGATGATGATGGTCCTCCTAATCGCTTGTAGTGAGCCCGTATCCACATCACCTTCTCTTGACACGACCCCAAAAGATCTGGAAACTCAAGAGAAAGAAGAAGCTTCGAACAAACAAGCTGTGGAGGTAGAAAAGCCTGTAACTGAAGTAGCAGAAGTAGCACCAGAAGGAGAGGAAGAGGAGCAAGCTGTTAGCCATCCTCCTTTTGAGTATCCAGATGCGATTCGAGGCATTTATGTGACGGGTCATTCGGCGGGGGGACAAAAGTTCCCGGATCTGCTCAAGCTTGTGGAAACAACCGATTTGAATGCGATGGTCATCGATATTAAAGATGATCATGGTTGGATTACGTATAAGATGGAAGGTGATATGGAGCCCTTTAGCAAGCCTTTTATGAAAGATCCTAAGGCGCTGGTCCAGACTCTTTCCGATCATAAGATCTATCCGATTGCCCGTATTGTAGTATTTAAGGATTCTGTTCTGGCTGGGCAAAAACCAGAACTTTCTTTTAAGAATGGGGGGCAGGTATGGAAAAATCGAAGAGGGGAAGCGTTTGTAAACCCCTTCTTGACTGAAGTGTGGCAACATAATGTGGAGATAGCAAAGGAAGCAGCGAAACTCGGCTTTCAGGAAATTCAGTTTGACTATGTTCGCTTTCCTGAAGGTTTCGAAAATCGTGACAAAACTTTAACTTATGGTATGGGGAACTATACAAAAGATCAATTGGAACCAAGGCTGGTGGCAGTGTGGGAAAAGAAGAAGATAGAATGGGAAACGGAGCATCAAGAAGCTTGGGCAGAGCAGCGAGAAGCTCAACCTCCTAGTGAAACCTTGGCTGGCGATGCTAAACCGGCTCCTATAGCCATTCAAGAATCAGCCCCTCCAAAGCCTGAATATGATGCTGTTGCAGCGAGGGTTACGGCTGTTACCGATTTCGTTGAGTATGCAAAGAAGGAACTTGAACCCTATAATGTCAAAGTCTCTGTCGATATATTTGGCTACACAGCAACATTGTCTGAGGCGCCCGGTATTGGCCAGAACTTTACAGCGATCAGCAACCATGTAGATGTCATCAGCTCCATGATCTACCCAAGTCATTGGGGGCCAGGTTATTTTAATATTCCTAAGCCTGATACAGACCCTCATCGTTTAGTTCAAGAATACGCCAAGATGGAAAATCAGAAATTGGCTCAGATGGAGAACCCTCCCCTGTCAAGACCGTGGATTCAAGATTTTACCGCTCCTTGGCTAGGAAAAGGCAATTATATTCCTTACGGCAAAAGAGAAGTAGAATTGCAAATTAAAGCTCTTAATGAAGCTGGAATAAAAGAATTTCTGCTATGGAATGCAGGAAATAATTATACACCCAATGTGGATTATACTCCACTGAACTGATATTGACCCTGAAGGCCAACTGTAGTTGGCCTTCACGTTTTTATTGTATTCGAATATTTTGATAGGGAGGTGATTCCCTTGTTTGAGAATACATTTCTTGATTTTGCAACGGTTTCAGCCGTGGTGGCTGCCTTTGTTTCTGTTGTAGGTAATGCCTTTAGGATAGACGTGAGATATCGGGCGTTGATTGCGGTAGTTATGGGCGTCATCTTGGTTTCCGTGCCGGTTTGGTTGATGGAAAAAGCAGTTACTGCATTATTAATAGGGTTAACGGCCAGTGGAGTTTACACTCAAGTGAAGAAAAGAGAGTACCTGCCCCAAGATAACGGTACCCCACAAAACGTAATCCCACCAATAGAACCTCCTTCTAACGGTGTGAATTCATCGGTTCCCCGGCCTCCGAACGCGAATGGCCCTAATGATGTGTAAGTAGATAGGATATACCAACAAACTCCTGATACTCTAATGTAATCAGGGGTTTTTCTTCGTTATCACAGAATGAAATTCATGAAATATTGGACAAGGTAGCCTATACTTGTGATAGAATATAAAGAAATATATAATTTTTTCTTAGGCTAAAGGAAGGAGGAATCATTCGTTGCAATTGTTCACGAAAAAAGATCAAGTTCCGACAGAATATAAGACGAAAGAGGAACTGCAAAAGATGGGGAAGATTCCTGTTGGTGCCCCGATTGCAAAATTAAAGGATAGGGATCGGTACCATTATCTATTTGACCTCAAACAATCCGCACCGATTCCATCTCGCCACTCCGCGCCGATTCAACCGACGGTTGACAACCTTGCGAAGGCATTGTTTGCTGTGAACCGACATGCAAAGACAAGCCCACAGCCCCAAAAATTGTACCAACTTAAGACCTCCGTCATTGAAAAGCTTATTGATGAAGGGAAAGCTTCGAAGGTGGGGCTTCAGCAATCACCGAATCCAAGTAAATATCATCAACAGACTTCAAACACTCTGGTAAAAGTGGGAGAGTATGGGTTCCACATTCTTTCCACGCGTGAAGACCTTCTTGAATTGCCTCACCTAGGAGAGTGGAGTGACGATTTCCGCAATCCGACTGATACCTTTCCACTGCGTCAAGCTGTGCAATTGCTTGAGCAATATATCCGTCCGAAGGAAACTCATCCACCTGTGAATATGAAGCGACCTACCCCGATTTCAAAACCGAATCACCGAAGGAAATCATTCTTTGATCCATTCCCGAAGAAATAAGGGCGAGCCCTCTCTTAGCTTTTGTTAGCTTAAGAAGAGGGCTCATTTAAGGTTTATTCCTCGTCATCCGTGTATTCGCTTATCATCGCTTTAATACTGACGAGCAAACCTGAAGTGAAACAAGTGATGGTGATAATCCAATCAAACCAGAAAAAGCAAAAAAGACTAGAGAAAAAGGTGAAGGACAACCATCCAAAGGATTCTCTCACAATTCATTCCCCTCATTACATAGGATTCCGATCTGACGGTGCGGGAGAATCTACTTTTTTGTCTTTTTCAAAATAGATATCAGCAATTACGTCTGCAAGAGCGGCTGCGGTATTATAAGTCTCCTCGAGCGTATTATCGATTCCACCGATTTCAAGGAGGATACTTTGAGGGGAAACGGATTGGTTGTATTCTCCATTTCCTTCTGCTTTACCTAATACACCTATGGATAATCCCGGGTATTTTTTTTCTAAGCCATAGTGGATTTTCTTTGCTAATTCTGCATTCTGCTCCCAGTTCTTATTTCTTTTACCAATGACAAAATAAGGTCTAGCGTAGGATTTCCCATTCACAACAGCTGTAGTTTGTTCCTTAGGTTGGGAATCGCGATGGATGTCAAATATATAGCCTATGTTGTCATGCTGCTTTATTGCCTCTTGAACGGTCTTTAGGGATGCAGCATAGGAGAACGCATAGGGCAGACCCTGATCTTTAAGCTTTTGCTGGTGATCCGTTTGATCAAAGTGTGTACGAATTCCTCTTCTTTCTAACTCTTCGGCTAAGCGCTTGCTGACTAGGGTAATGTTTTTTTGTTCATCTGTGACACTTGGATTATTGGATACATGTGTCCATGATTCAGTATTATGGGTGTTATAGATGAATATCATAGAACGAATTTGCTCTGTCGTTGCCTTTTCCTCGGATGCTTTCTCATCAGGTAAAGATTCCGCTGTCTCAGCAGGGAGCAGCGCATCTGTGGGAGGAGGGGATTCTATTACAAAGTTTTGCAAGTTCACGTTTTGTCCTGTTGCGAGAACTTCGACATGGAACATGGATAGTCCAGGAAGTTCTCGACCTAGGAGCGATCGCAGATCTGTTGGCTTGAGGCTCGTCATGGTTTCAAATAGAAATAAGGATAAAGGTTTAGGCTGTTGTTCTAAAGTTGTTTTATGATATCGTAAATAAGGAATTTCCATCTCAAAGGCATGGATAATGGTCTCATAGGACAATTGTGACATAGCTTGTCTCATCGAGGGAGATGAAATCTTTATCGTTGTATGGCTAAACAGCCAAGCGAAAGACAGGAATAGGAAGGTGCTAAAAAGAGACAATAATAGAAAGAGACTGGGGAGTCTCATCTTATATATTCGGTTCATGGCAAGCCACCTTTATATTAAAAGTCCTTTTTTAGCATTATATGGGGTTAGTCCGTAAGGCATTCCAAATGAATTTTGTGAAACGAAAAAAAGGCATATCTGCTTGCTAAACCGATAGCAAGTACATATGCCTTTTCTAGTCTCCTTATCCTTGAACACTAAGTTGTGAATCGGTGGTTACCGATCGTCATCGTAATGCTCCGACTATGAAGAAAACGGTTGTTCGTCTTGTTTGGGTTAAAGAAATAAAGAGCGCCATAGGTTGGATCAACACCGCTCAACGCTTCACGAACGGCACGTATGGTATCTTCCTCTGGCTTAAGTCCAAAGATCCTCTTCGTCTTAACTGGGGTGAATTGCGACGACTCGAAAATCACAGATTTAATTGTTTTTGGGAAGTAGGCGGATTGGGTCCGGTTTAATACGACAGCGGCTACGGCGACTTTACCTTGATAGGGTTCAGAAGAGCTCTCAGCCTCTACAAGTTTAGCCAACCAATAAATATCACTTTCCTGCTGATCATCAGAGATGAAGACGATGGACTGACTAGGTTCCCATTCTACATCCTGTTGTAATTCTTCCCCAATAAATCTCAGCGGGACATACGTCCGGTTCTCATGGATGAGAGGTGCCTGACGCAGAGGTTTGGCTTGTCCATTTATCTCTGCTTCCAGTTGATTAATCGTGAGTTTCATGGTGGTATCGTCACGTATTAAAGAGACAGTTTGGCTTTGCGAATCCCAGGATACCTGGGCTCCAAGGGATTCAACGATAAACCTCAAAGGAACCATGGTTGTACCATTTGTAATAAAGGGCGGACCACTATCAAAGCGCATTTGTTGATCATTCACATATACTTCGATGACTTTCTCTTTAGCTTGCGTTATAGTAGAAAAGCAGAGAAAGCATAAAAAGAATGAAATCATAAACCAAATCGTTCTCATAGGTGTACTCCTTGTTGGTTCTTTTTCTGATCTTGAAAACGGTTTTTTCTATTATAACGGAATATGGAGTGGAATACGAGTGAAAATGACAAGAATCGACACCCCAGATGTTGGTGCAGATGTAAAAAAATATGATAAAAAACAATTGATAGACTCTATACAAGCCATGTCAGAGCGTGAATACGCCATGGTTGTTAAAGCTGTTAAAGCTGTAGAAGCCATGCGTGAAAATAAATATCCGTTTATGGGAAATTTCATGCAGATGAAGTTAATTGAAAGTGGGGAGCGGTTTAGCTGTTCGATGCCAATTACGAGGGATATCTTGAATCCTTACCGGATTGTCTATGGCGGGATAACGGCATTGCTTGCTGATATGGCAATGGGGTGGATGCTTGAAGAGCTCATTGACCAAAAAGATAAGGTTGTTACCTTAGACATGAACGTTAATTATCATAACCCGGGTCGGGGCAAGGAGTTAATTGCCCATTGCCGCCTGACCCATCGGGCTCAGAAGATCATGCAAGCTACATGCCGAATTGTTAATGATCGTGGAGAGGTGATTGTCACGGCAACGGGCACCTTCCTTCATCTCCATCGTTCAGGTAGGGAGCAAGCGGACTAGTCTTCGGGTGGCCGATTGACCATGTGATAGGCGGTCTGAGTTAGTCTCTCAAACATAAAATCACGAATCGGGCCTTTAAGTCCAATATGCTCCATAGCTTGTTCCATACACGAAAGCCATGCTTCTGCACGCTTAGGTGTAATAGGGAAAGGGATATGACGAGCCCTTAACATAGGGTGACCATGTTGCTCTGAGTAAAGGAGGGGACCTCCAAAAAATTGAGTGAGGAAGAGATATTGTTTCTCCCTAGTCTCCGTAAGATCTTCCGGAAAGATAGGAATTAAGTCTGGGTGAACAGCGACCCGATCATAGAATGCGTCAACGAGTTTCGCTATTGTCTCAGCCCCACCTATTAGATCGTAAGGTGTTTTATCAGAAGATGATTGCAAAATTGTCTTCCCCCTTGTTCAAGTGTTTTCCTTATTATTGTACATGATAAGGGTATAGAGGTAAAACAACGAACGTTTAAACATTTTTTTTGAATAACTTTCGTTTTTGTGTTACAATACTTTTCGGTTTATGTAGGAGTACCGATCTTGAAGGGATGGATAACGAATGAGTATATATCATATTCTGGGTGCTAAACAATTTAATCGCGAAGCATTGGAGGAAATTTTTGACCTTTCTGCTGATATGGAGCAAGTTGAAGCCAGCGGAGGCTCAGATCGCTATAAGAACAAAGTAATGACGACCTTGTTTTTTGAGCCTAGTACCAGAACCCGATTATCCTTTGAGTCAGCTATGTGCCGTCTAGGAGGAAAAGTGATCGGTACGGAGAATGCCGCTCAGTTTTCTTCAGCTATTAAAGGCGAGACTTTAGAGGATACCATCCGCATTGTTTCGGGGTACAGCGATGTGATTGTCATGCGCCATACAGAGATCGGTGCTGCAGAGAAAGCGGCAGCGATTGCAACAGTACCGATTATTAATGCAGGGGATGGGGCTGGTGAGCACCCTACTCAAGCTTTACTTGACATTTATACAATTAAAAAAGAAATAGGCCGAGTAGACGATCTACATATTGCTATGATCGGAGATCTCACTTATGGAAGAACGGTCCATTCGTTATCTTACCTCTTAGCCAATTTTAATAATATTACGATTTACTACACGGCTCCAGAGAATGTTTTAATTCCTCCTTATGTAAAAAAGTTCTTAGAGGAGAAGCAGATTCGTTATATCGAGACTCAAAATCTGGAAGAAGTAGCATCTAAAGTGGACGTTCTTTACCAGACGCGAATCCAAAAAGAACGTTTTCCTTCTCTAGAAGAATACGAAAAGGCCCAAGGAAAATATATTATTGATCAAAGTGTACTCGACTTGATGAAACCGAATGCTATTATTCTTCATCCTCTACCAAGAGCAGGAGAGATTGCACCTGAGGTGGATTATGACCCTCGAGCGGCTTATTTCCGTCAAGCGCAGAATGGACTCTATGTTCGTATGGCATTGATTCACAAGTGCTTTGAGAAGCTAGGATTTGTTAAAAAATAAATATGACGATCATGTGACTTTTTGCACAGCAAACGCCTTTTATCCCCTTTATTATAGTATTAACCACCAATACTCATCACGAAGAAATGGCAGCCGGTGGATTTTACTTATCATGGGGGAGAGAAGAATGAGGTTGAAGCATAAAGGAGTCATGTTATTACTAAATGCTCTGTTTGGTGGTGGTTATGTAGCAGCCATTCTCCTGTTAATACATTGGGTTTCCACCGGGCAAATTGGCTTAGGCGCATTTTTGGTACCCGTAGGTCTGGTTATGATCATGGCATTAGGGTGGATCATGGTTGACCGGAAAAAATATACACCAGCAAGTATGCGAAATCAGATTCCCAATCATACTTGAAAATAAGGATACAGATCGACGAATCGCTAGGGTTTACTCACGTGTTCGTCGATTTTTTGTTAGCTGTTGTTTTTTTCTTGCTCAAAATGGTTAACGTAGTAAGAGGGAAAAACAGTTTAACATTTTAGGGAGGGATAGGTATGCTCATCCATCCGAATGAGTCGGGGCAATCTCCCCAAATTCGGCAAGGAATGGAAAATGATATCGGTCCAGGACCATACACGGAATATTTCCAACGTACAGGCCCGCTGGTAGACCTATATGAAACAATGGAGGAAGTCGTTGTTTCTTGTGAAGTGCCAGGACTTCAGAAAAACGATGATATTCACATTCATGTAACAGGAAGACATCTTACTTTGAATGGAATCATTCAAAGAGCTTCTGAGGATACGAAAGACAATCGTTATCACCGTACGGAACGGTACTTTGGCAACTTTTATCGAACTGTAGATCTCCCTCATAAGGTAGTAGAAGATAGTGCAAAAGCGACCTATAAAAATGGGGTGCTGGAAATTCGTATGAAAAAAACAACAGCAGATCAAGGAAAGAAAATTGAAGTAGATTTTCACTAGATTATCCCAAATAGTGAAAGGTCGCCCTCTGTCTTTTATGAGTAGAACTTGGCAAAACTACATAAACTATGGATAAAGGACAAGATAAGGGGTGAGGATGAACAGTGTTCTTGAGAAGCCGTACAAGAGTTGCCCATCGGGAAGGATTTAAACAAGGGATGTGGACTGCCTTACTCATTGCATCTCCCTTTATAGCAGCTGGGGCCAAGTGGATGTTTGAAAATGCAGACCCCATGGTCAATCGTATCCGACAAGTAAAAGGGTCTGATTTGTATACACAGTTATTCAATCAAGAAGCTCATCAAGAAAAAGAGGCAAACCGAAAGCTGTCTAAGATTCGCTCAGGTGAGGGGAATTATGGAGACTTCGATATTGAGGCTTCCGATGAAGATGATGAAGCGTTATTCCATATGATTAAAGAAATAACAAAAAGAGAATTAAGCAAAAGAAGTGAATAAGAAAAAGGGAAGGCCCGTAAAGAAAAACTAGAATTTTTCTTTACGGGCCTCTTTCTATGAAGTGACTTAAAAGCCTACTGCGTCTGTTCTTTCGGTGTAGTATACATCCCATTTTCAAACGTAATCATCATATTTTCTCCTATAGGTACGAAGAAGAAGTCGCTCCATTCTTGGGCATATTCGCGAGCGACTTTTTGTGCTGCATCTTTACATTCAGAACAAGGCATTTCAAGCATGACAGCTGCTTGGGGATTCAGTTTTTGAATCAATTCCTGTGTATTGCTTATTCCGTTTGGACGGTCAGGAACGGTAATGATGTGGGCTCGAAGCAGGGGGTGATGTTCAATGAGTCGAGACTCCGCTTCCTCGCGGATGTCGTTGGTCAGTAGAACACGAAGATCACGGTAACGTAAAAGGCTGACCATAGAATTATTGGCTTCATCTGTAAATAACGGACGAAGAGGGCTAAGTATTTCTATCTCGACTTTCTGGTTTTCTGAGAGAACCAAATGATCTCCTGCACGAAGAGTAAGTAATATCCTAGTTAGATCTTTCGGGTATTGATCTTTGGTCAGGGCTGGAACATAGACTTTGGCCGTAGGGAAGTGTTCCATAATGGATGGTAAGCCTCCGGTATTTTCCTCAGCAGGATTAGATAGCAGAATTTCGGTGATGTTCGTTATACCATGATCTTGTATATAGGCCAATAGAGTTAGTGTATCTTTTTTATGCCCTACATCCATAAGAATGGCCCGTTCGCCTAACTGAATTATCGTTGATTTTCCAATTTCTAAATTAATAAAGTGAAGAATCATGTCCTTTTCTTGAATATTAACCGTCTGTTCATAGGATGTAGATAAATTGTTATTATTTATCTCTTCCGTGATCGTATGCAGGTACTGCAATAATAAATAAAGGAAAAGAACCGTCAAAAGAATACTAAACAAGATACACTGAAATAAAAAGCGCAACATAGTTAACTCCTTTAATCGAGAGTATCTTTCTATGTATATTTTTCTTGCTATGCTATAATGTCATGATTGCAGCGTTCCCTACATATTAGTAACCAACAGAAATTTGCCTGATGAAATGGAGGTTAGCGACTTGAGCTCTTTGGTTCGTTTTATGAGCATAATGATCGTCTTTCTCTTCCTCTTTCCCGTTACAGTCTGGAGCAGCAACCAAGAAGAATTACCCATAAACAGCGAAGCAGTCATTCTCATTGACGCAACAACTGGACAGGTTATCTATGAAAATCGGGCTAAGGACAGAATGTATCCAGCAAGTATTACAAAGATCGTAACAGGTATCATGGCCATAGAAAGCGGAAGGCTATCAGAGCTTGCTGTTACATCCAAAAGGGCGAGATGGGCGGAGGGTACAAGGATTTATCTTGCGCAAGATGAAGAAAAAAGGATTGAAGATATAGTATATGGCTTATTGATGCATTCAGGAAATGACGCTGGAATTGTAATTGCAGAGCATCTAGGTGGAACAGTAGAAGATTTCGCTATAAAAATGAACGAGTTTGTCCGAGAAAAAGTGGGGGTGTATGATTCTCACTTCATGAACCCACATGGGCTGTTTGATGAGCAGCACTATACGACAGCTTATGATATGGCCATGATCTCGCGTTATGCTATGCAAAATCCAACATTTCGAACGATGGTTTCGACTAAAAAGCGACCTTGGCATGGAGAGGAATGGGAGACCAATCTCGTAAACCATAATAAACTGCTATGGAGATATGAAGGGGCCACAGGGATCAAAAACGGGTATGTTAACCAATCAGGGAATACATTGGTCGCCTCCGCAAAACGGGAAGGGACGGAATTGATTGCCGTGGCCCTGAAAGCGTCTGGAAGTGAGAAGGTATATGCCGATACCTCAACTTTGCTTGATTATGGGTTCGACCATTTTGAAACGAGAAGGCTGTTCACAAAAGGAAAGCGGTTTGAAAGATCCGATGGAGGTTCATTGTGGGAAGCCGCTGAGGATGTCTATTATACGGTTAAGAAAAACGAATCATTAAGCTACCGAGTGGATGAAGAAGGAAACATTGTTATCGGGACGGGTGGGGTCAAGCAAGTCTTAAAAGGAAAGCTTAAGATAGTGGAATCCTCTGGGCCAAAAGATGAAGCTGCAAATATGATGAGCTCTGTCAGAGTACATAATATGGGTAATGTGGAGAATGATGGTTTTATCTCTTACCTGGTTGGAGCTGTCGTATTGTCCATCTTAGCTGTTTTCATCTTGAATAAACTGCGGAAAAAGGATAACCAATCTAAGAACATGTAAATAGTAAACAATTCCCAGATCTTTTCTGGGTTTTTTGTTGCTTATTTAACTTGAACTTCCTTGGGACAAGGAGTAATATGGAAAAAGTAAAAAAGTAAAAAGATTAACACAAAAAGATATTTTGGAGGGAAACCAGATGTCAATGCCAACTGGAGCAAGTATGCATATCATTATTCGTATTCAACTTGAGAAAGCGCTCATTTCTTTTGGTGATATCGCACAGGCCATAGGTGGAGCAGGTGGGGATATTGTCGGTATTGACGTAATCTCTTCCAGTAAAACTCATACCATTCGAGATATTACAGTGAATGTTTCCGACAACAAGCATAGTGAGCTAATTAGCAGTGCTATTTCTGCTTTGAATGGTGCAACAGTAATCAATGTGTCAGACCGAACTTTCCTCATGCACATTGGTGGAAAGATTGAAATGAAATCGAAGATTCCAGTTAAAAACCGAGATGACTTGTCTCGTGTTTATACTCCTCACGTAGCACGAGTTTGTACAGCTATACAAGAAGAGCCTAATAAAGCCTATTCCTTGACCATTAAGCGAAACACTGTTGCCGTCGTGTCAGATGGAACGGCCGTTCTAGGATTAGGGGATATTGGTCCAGCTGCAGCGATGCCTGTAATGGAAGGGAAAGCCATGCTTTTTAAGCAGATGGCTAACGTTGATGCCTTTCCTTTATGTTTAGATACAAAAGATACCGAAGAGATTATTAGTATTATTAAAGCTATCGCTCCTGCTTTTGGTGGGATTAACTTAGAAGATATTTCTTCCCCTCGATGCTTCGAGATCGAGGAGAGATTGAAAAAAGAATTAGATATTCCTGTTTTCCATGACGATCAGCATGGCACAGCTGTTGTCTTACTTGCTGGACTAATTAATGCCTTGAAGATCGTAGGTAAGAACCTAGAGGATCTAAAAGTAGTCATTACTGGTATTGGTGCCGCGGGTATTGCTTGTACAAAAATCCTATTAGCGGCTGGTGTATCTAATGTAATTGGGGTCGATCGATATGGTGCCATTAATCGAGATGGACAATATGAAAATCCTCAATGGACAGCCTATGCACAAATGACAAACCCGCATAACCTTAGCGGAAATTTATCAGAGGTAATTGAAGGTGCAGATGTCTTTATTGGAGTATCAGCACCAGGGATTTTGAAGGTTGAAGATGTGAAGAAGATGGCAAAAGATCCAATTGTATTTGCCATGGCTAACCCTGTTCCTGAGATTGACCCAGAATTGGCAGAGCCTTATGTTCGAGTGATGGCTACAGGACGTTCTGATTTCCCGAATCAGATTAATAACGTTCTCTGCTTCCCAGGCATTTTCCGAGGCGCATTAGACTGCCGTGCTTCCGAAATCAATGAAGCTATGAAGCTTGCAGCAGCACAAGCGATTGCATCAGTTGTGACAGATGATGAATTAAGTGAAACTTATATTATTCCTAGTGTCTTTAACAATAAAGTCGTTGAGCGGATCCGTGAAGCCGTCATCAAGGCCGCAATTCAGACTGGTGTTGCTCGAAAAGACCCACGTGATTTGAAATAACTCTTTCTTCTTCTTATTAAAGGAATATAACAGTCTATTTAGGCAAAAATAAATAAAGCCTAATAACTGTTAAAGATGGTGAAATCAATGATATTCCTTGAACCTCAATTCCGGAATGAACATGGAGAAATCCTGAATGTCATCAACACAAAGGGAAAAGCAGTAGGTTACCTATCCTATATGTATAAAGATCAAGGTGATCTTTATGTATTAGGACAATTGGAGGATGAGGGCGAGAAACAAAATTTTCTCGATATTACTACTCACTTTATAGGTGGTCTTAAGCAATCTATTGCTGGAAAAGAAGATGCTGAACCCTATGTCTACATTCATCTTGGTGGAGAAGTGCTGAAGCTTGGGAATTCCGAGGAAAAAGCAAGCGAAAAAGAAGAAGAGGAAGAATAGTCATTTGGGAAGTTTTTAAGTCTTTGGTAATAATTTTTGTTATACAATAAGACAGGTATATGGTATTGTTTAAGTATCAACTAATGATAATTGTTGGTTGAGAGTTATCTGCTTCCTCAGTGAGGAAGCTTTTTTTTTACATAATGTCTCTTCTCTAGGGAAATAAATATGTTATAGTTCCAAGTGGAGGAGGCAAAAGACTTTGAACCATCAAGAACAGCCACGTATGGGAATTTCGTCTATTATTTATGATCTCACGAAGTGGGATTACACGGTTAGGCACAGCGGTATGAACTCATTAGATATTACATTGACAAGAGCAGGAGAGGAGATTGTAGATGTCTCCTTTTCAGATGAAGAAATGAAGGTTTACCGAAAAAGAGTATTATCAGCTCTAGAGGATCAAGAATTAGAAATTTACTTAGATGATTTACTATGGGAAGACGAGTTTCAACAGTTTTCTCATCTCGGTACACTCCAAGTAGAATATCATAACGGTGAAGAGCTGGCCCGTATGCTAGAGGAAAAATACAAAGACGATTTGTTGTATGTACGCTACAATGAAGAAACGGAATTTATGGGCTATCTTGAGGAAGCATCAATCAAACGAATGGATGGCTCTAGAACCTTAGTTTGTTATTTTAATCCCATTGATGATGAGGACGATTCTGAGATGATTCGGACAACCGTCCTCCTAAAGCCAGATGTAAAAGCGATAGCCACCGCCAATGCCCTAAAGGCTCAAGGTGGAGGAGATGTACTTGAAATTTCACGCCACGTTGAACATATACATTAAATAATAAATTGATATAGCCATGGCCTTGCTTGGGAACTCTCAATCAAGGCTTTTTATATACCATATAGGATTAATGGGCATACACCCATTCTATCGTCCTTGCATATCTTGTTATCACCGACAGGCATCTACCTGTTTGCAATTTAACAACCTTATGGCAGGGAGTGTTTAGAATGGCATTGAAGATATTGAACTATTACGCCGGTGGCAATACAGCCAGAGGCTTTAAACATTTTTACGATTCGAACCTGCAAGGTCTTGATCGGTTATTTATTCTTAAAGGAGGTCCTGGAACAGGGAAATCCTCGTTGATGAAAAGCATTGCGGAAAAGTACAGCCAGCAAGGCTATAACCTGGAATTACTCCATTGCTCTTCAGACAACGACTCGATTGATGGTGTCCTAATTCCAGGACTTAAAGTAGGGATCGTAGATGGAACAGCCCCACATGTTATAGAACCGAAGGCGCCAGGAGCCGTTGAACAATATGTTAACCTCGGAAGTGCGTGGGATGTAGAAAAATTATTTGTTCATAAGAATCAAATTCAGAAAATCAGCGCTCAAGTCTCCACCACCTTTGAAAATGCTTATTCCCTGTTTGCTCAAGCTTTGAAGATTCATGACGAATGGGAGAAAATTTTCATTGAAAATATGAACTTTAGTGAAGCTAACAAGCTGACCTTGGAGTTAATTGACTGTCTATATGGCGACAAAGAACCACAAAAGGATACACAGCAGATCCGCCATCGCTACTTAGGTGCAGCAACCCCCAAGGGAGCCGTAGACTTTATTCAAAATTTAACTGCCGATATTGGTAAGAGATATTTTATTAAAGGAAGACCGGGGTCCGGTAAGTCGACCATGTTGAAGAAGCTCGCAGCCGTGGCTGAGGAACGAGGTTTTGATGTTGAGATTTATCATTGTGGTTTTGATCCTAACAGTCTTGATATGGTAATTGTAAGGGAGTTAGGGTTTGCCATCTTTGATAGTACGGCTCCTCACGAATATTTCCCAGAGCGGGACAATGATGAAATTATTGATATGTATAAGCGGACAATTAAGCCTGGTACGGATGAAAAATATGCGGATCAAGTAGAAGAAATCTCAGGTCGATATTCCAGCAAAATGAAGGAAGCCATTGCAACCTTAGCCAAAGCAAAAGAGCTTCATGACGAATTAGAAAAAATTTATATAGAAGCAATGGATTTTGGCAAGGTGAACCAGATTCAAGCCGAAATTGAGTTGGAAATCGACAAATTTGCCCAAGTGGCAGCATCCAAATAAGGTCCTAAAGGTAAAGAGGAAGAACGTTTTCGTTCTTCCTCCCCTTTAATCCAACAGTTATTTTAAGAATATTTGTAAGAATATAAAATTATTTGTTAGAAGGAGTCGAAAAAAAGAGAACGATTTATGTTGGAAAATGCTTACTAATTATTTACAATTATAGACAAGGATAGCAATTAAATAGAAGTTTGCAGCATGTTGACGAATAAGTTGGACAGGCCTTTCGCAAATACGACAAAAGGGTGTTGATACCATGGAAAATAGTGTATTTTTAGTTGGTAAGAGAATCCGAGGTCATCATTTAATCGTAACAACTGGAATGCTGTCACCTGAGCAACTGGATGGAATGAACCGCAAGGGATGGGTTTTATCTAGAATGAGGCAAAAACAAGCCAATTTTCACTACGATTTTGTAAGAGAAATGCATCAACCGCAGATCGTTGGATTTTGATACTGCTCCCAAGAAGAGGGAGTGGTATTTTTTTTAAACAGAAAAAAGACTGAACTTAGAGCTCAGTCTTTTTCTGAAAATTATTGTCCGTTTGGTGGAAAGACAACGGTAGGTACTACGACCCATGTCGCCTTCCCAGGCACTCCTGAAGTTGTACCAGATTTTGTTTGTTCCAACAGTTTTACAATAACATTAAAACGTTTAGATGGTTCATTGATAGGAATGTCTGTAAACGTAATAATTTTAGCTTCTTTAGGTTTAATTTCAAACTTCTGAACCATGTTTTGCACCCGAGGTGGTTCAGTTAACTTCTCAGGATGATCCTCCACTATAATGGCCGAAATACTATCCTCAATAGGTTGATCCGTTCCGTTATACAACGTGACATTGAGATTGAATCCCCCCCATATTCTCCCATGCTGGTCCATTTTATCTGAAGTTAGCTTGACATCTTGGATAATGACGGGGAAGATCTCCTCGTTTTTTACGGCCTGAGAGGCCTCTAGTAACGTCGCGAGTTGCCCATTATGTTTTTCAATTTGCTCCTCAAGCCCCATGATCTTCTGGGTGAGTTGCGCAGATTCATCTTCTTTTAATTTCTGTGCAGTTTCTAGGTCTTTAACTTTATTCTGTAAGCGTATGAGTTCTGTATCCATTACTTTTTCTTGTGCACAGCCTGCTAAAAGCAACTGAGCAGCAAGAAAGGCAGTAACGATTAGGCCTTTTTTTAACATGTGCTCCCCCTTGGCAAATACCTATCTGTCTTTAACAACAAATAGAGTATATCATCGCATGATGGATGTGGCAATGAAGGAACCTACCTTGAGACAATGGCAGGACTCTTATTCCAATCAATTATCATTAAAAGCGCGTCATTCGCATGAACCTCATAGGTCATACCGAAGTATTCTTGAACCATGAGGTTTCGAATTTGACGATGGCTCGTCTTTTCTTTACCATATTTTCCAAAGGGTTTGCCAAAAAGACGAAATTGGACTTGTTTAGCATCTAGAAGGTAGATAACAGGACGTCGACCTTCAGGAATGGTTTTAAGCATATGAGTAATTTTTTTCTTATATTTATAACTGTTCTCGATGAGAATAATATGAGGAAGTATGGTGCAGATTTTCTCATTAAGGGTGCTAAATCGTTCATGTTCCGTAACCCCTACAATAACTCCTGCTTCTAGGACTTTGTTTCCACTGGAAGCGGCGTAGCCGATGTGCTCGCCAGGATCAATGGAAAAAATGATAGGTCGATCTTCTAACAATAAAAAGGCTCCTCTCTTCAAACCATGGTTAACAGATCAGGGTAATATTATAATAGTACACTATAACACGTTCGCCAAAAGAACAGGAATTTCTTTTTTACCTTTGCTTTTGGCAGTTATTCAACTAAAATAAGGGGTAATGTTAAAAAGAGAAACTCGGAGGAATGGAATGAAGGATTTCGTTTTATTACAACTTATGAAATTAATGCCTACGCATGCCATATCAAGGTTCATTGGAAGCCTTGCGCAACGACCTGTGAGTAGACAGTTTATCCCACTTTTTTCTCGTGTATTTCAGATTCCTGTGGAAGAAGCGGAGAAATCGACAATGGAATATGGTACCCTTAACGAATTTTTCACACGAAAGTTAAGGGAGGGTCTGCGTCCCATAGCGACCTCGCCTTATGCGGTGGTTAGTCCTGCAGATGGGCGAATCGCAGCCTTCGGAGAGATTAAGGAAGGGCAGCTGATTCAAGCAAAAGGGGTAACTTATACTGTATGGAATCTATTGGGGATGAAGGAGTCAGAGGCTTCCGCCTTTGAAGGTGGAAGGTTTATGACCATATACCTAAGCCCACGTGATTATCATAGGGTACATGCTCCAGTAGAGGGACAGATTACAGACTATAGCTATATTCCGGGTACATTGTTTCCAGTGAATGCCTTTGGAGTAAGAGCGGTAAAAGGACTATTTGCCATGAATGAGAGACTAATTACTTTCATTCAATCTTCTGCTGGTCGTGTGGGCGTCGTGAAAGTCGGTGCAACAGTTGTAGGGAGTGTGAAAGTTGGATATAGTAAAGAGGCAGGAACGAATATAAAAGCAGGAACTTTGGTACAAAGACAACTCCCTTCAGCGATACCGGTTGAACGTGGAGGCGAACTTGGCTTTTTTGAGTTTGGATCTACCGTGGTTCTAGTCTTCGAAAAAGGTAAGGTCGAGTTCGAAGACAGGATTCATGAAGGGTTGGCGGTTAAGATGGGGGAACAAATTGGTCAATTGAATAAATAAGATATTATTTCCAATTTTTTTCTTAGAGTAGCTCTTTATTTCATTTCATTTTTGATGTATATTCTATAGTGTACATATTAGTTTAGGGGGAACATTTTTTGAGTACGATTGAAGTAGGAAACATTATTGAAGGTACGGTAGTTGGGGTTCAGTCTTTTGGAGCCTTTGTTAAAATTGGTGATAACAAACAAGGTCTTGTTCACATATCCCAGATTTCATCTTCTTATGTGCAAGATATTAACCAAGTGCTTAAAGTGGACGATAAAGTTCAAGTTAAAGTAACTGAAATCAAACCCGATGGAAAAATCTCCTTAACGATGAGAATCAATGAGGAACCGAAACCTAATAATCGTCCTCCATTCAGAAAACGCGATGATCGCGGCCCTGGACGCCAGCAAGCTCCTCAGAAGGATGACTTCGAAAGCCTAATGAAAAAGTGGGCAAAAACGAGCGAAGATAAAATGAGCGATCTTGGCAAGCGTGAAAAGAGAAGATAAACCACTCTATTTAGAGTGGTTTTTTCCTTTTCTACTCTTCTTTGTAGCCTTGTTCTGCCTTTTCACCATCCGACATATATATGTATTAAATATGGTTTGAAGCGGGAAAGGCGGTTAAGGAAAATGAGGTTCTTTAATAAAGTGAAAGGGACATTAGATATTGCGACTCGTAAGTCCCAAGATGCCTTAGAGATTAACAAGCTGAACACGCAGATTAAAAAACTAGAGACTGAGGCGGAAAAACTATATCAATCCATCGGAGAAAAGATATTCCGAGATCCCATAATGGAGCAAGATGAAACAAAGCATCATGTAAAGGCACAAGTACATGCGCTTACCCATCTCCATCGCCAAATTGATGAGATGAAAGGGAAAGTACTGTTTCTTAAAGACTTAGTTACGTGTGATTCCTGTCGCCAGATTGTAACGATCTCGACGAAGTTTTGTCCTGATTGTGGAAATAACATAGCCGAGTTGGTTAAAAGAACCATGAAAAACTTAAGCCTAGAAGAACATAACCTTTCTAATGAAAAGGATAAACCCTTGAGTTAGAAGGGTTTTTTTTCATGATTGAACAAGGTGAATTTACAGGTTCGATAGAAGTTTTTCTGATTCCTTCTTGCAATATCAGTAAAAAACCAGTACATTTTAAAAGCAAAGGGGGAAGTCCAGTTGAGTCAAATGAAAGAAAAGTTATATAGTGATGACGATATTAGAGTCCTCAAGGGCTTAACCGCTGTTCGGGTAAGGCCAGGTATGTATATCGGTTCAACCGGAACTAGGGGTTTGCATCACTTAGTATGGGAGATTATCGATAATTCCAAGGATGAAGTACTTGCAGGATACTGCGATACCATCCGTGTAACTATACATAAAGATAACAGTGTGACTGTTGAAGATAATGGGCGGGGGATTCCTACTGGAATCAACCGAGATGAAGGGATTCCAACCCCAACCGTTGTTTTTACCGTCCTTCACGCCGGAGGGAAATTTGGCGGTGGAGACGGATATAAGAAATCTGGTGGTTTGCACGGCGTTGGCGCCAGTGTGGTGAATGCCTTGTCCCAATGGTTAGAAGTTCAAATCCACCGCGATGGCCAAGCTTATAAACAACGTTTCGAGTACATCGAAGAAAAAGCAAACCAAGAAGAACAAGTAGGACATCCCGTAACAGACCTACAGGTCATGGGGAAGACGAATAAGAAAGGCACCATTGTTCGTTTTAAACCAGATAGCAGGGTGTTTAGTGAAACGAACTTTCACTTTGAAACATTGAAGGAACGTCTTAAGGATAACGCTTTCCTTCTGAAGGGAGTGACCATTCATCTAAAGGATGAACGAGTTTCTCCTAACCGGGAGGAAATCTTTCACTTCGATGAAGGGATTAAGGCGTTTGTTGAGTATCTTAACGATGGGAAGACAACTCTGCACGATATTGTCTACTTTGAAGGGGAGAAGGAAGGCATTGATGTGGAATTAGCCTTTCAATACAATGATTCCTCTGTCGATAATTTGTTGTCCTATGTAAACACCATTCCTACCATCGACGAGGGTACGCATGTGTCCGGTCTGCGCAATGCCATGACGAAGGCACTCAATGACTACGCTCGCAAGCATAACTTCTTAAAGAAGAATGACAAAAACTTATCAGGAAATGATTATCGAGAAGGGTTCATGGCTGTCCTTAGTATTCGTATGGATAACCCGCAATTCGAAAGTCAGACTAAGGACAAACTAGGAAGTGAGGAGGCTCGCTCTGCTGTAGAAGGATTTGTTGGAGAGAAGATGGTATTTTTCCTAGATGAGAATCCTGAGATAGCGAAGCTGATTATCGATCGAGCAATCGAGTCCAGACGAATAAAAGAAGAAATTAGGAAGGCGACCGAAGCGCTAAAGAACCCAGGAAAGAAAAAGAAAAAAGGCAAAAAGAGTATCAGTGACAAATTCACTCCTCCTGCCAAACGGGATTCCGAGCGCAATGAACTGTTTATTGTTGAGGGAGATAGTGCTGGCGGCTCGGCAATCAATGGGCGTGATCGCAACTTCCAAGCCGTACTCAGTTTGCGAGGGAAGCCGATCAATGTGGAAAAGAAGAAGATTTATGAAGTGATCGGGCCCAATGGAAACGAAGAGATTAATACGATCGTGGAAGTGATTGAAACCGGAATTGCCGACGAATTCGATGCGAATAAATGTGCATTCGGCAAGATTATTATCATGACCGATGCCGACTACGATGGAGCACATATCCAGATTCTCCTTTTGACTTTGTTTTACCGATATTTTTCTGAGTTAGTGAGACGTGGGAAAGTGTATATCGCCCAACCACCTTTATATAAAGTTTATAAGCAGGATAAGAAGAAGCAGGAAGTGATCTACTGCTGGTCTGAGGAAGAGCGCAGCGCAGCTATGAAAAAGCTGGGTAAACAAGCCGAGATCCAACGTTATAAAGGACTGGGTGAAATGAATGCGGAGCAGCTCTGGGATACGACGATGAATCCAAGCACGCGGCGATTAATCCAAGTGGATATCGAAGATGCAGCAGAGGCCGAACGGATCGTAACCATCCTTATGGGGGATAAGGTTCCACCACGCAGGGAGTGGATCGAACAGAACGTGAAGTTTGTTGTTGAGGAGGAATAGTGTGAGCCTATTCAACCAGGATTATATGCAGATGAGTGTAAGGGACGTTTATCGTTCCAGATTTAGCGATTATGCACGTTATATTATCCTATCACGGGCCATACCTGATGTTCGTGATGGTTTAAAGCCTGTACAGCGAAGAGTCCTTTATTCCATGTATAAAGAGCGAAATCTACCTGACCGTCCTTATCGGAAATCAGCGAAAACCGTTGGGGATGTTATGGGGAATTACCACCCGCATGGCGATTCCTCCATTTATGAGACAATGGTGAATCTCGTGCAGAATCATAAAATGAGAGAGCCTCTTATTGATGGACACGGCCACTGGGGGACGGTGGATGGCGATTCCGCTGCGGCTATGAGGTATACTGAGGCGCGCCTAACAGAAATCTCTACAGAGATGTTGCGCGATATTGAAAAGGATACGGTTGATTTCATCCCGAACTATGACAACACGACGAAGGAACCTACCATACTACCATCACGCTTTCCCAACTTGCTAGTGAACGGGGTAACGGGGATTTCCATTGGCTTTGCGACAGAGATTCCTACTCATAACTTAAGAGAAGTCATTAAGGGATCTATTGCCTTGCTTAATAACCCTGATATCACCTTAGATGAGCTTATGACGTATATCCCTGGACCAGACCTTCCACTAGGTGGAATTATTCAAGGGAAGTCGGAAATAAAGAAAGCCTATCGGACAGGTTCCGGGAGAATTGTAATTCGCTCTAAGACCCATGTGGAAAAGGGAAAGCAAGGAAGGCAGTTAATCGTCATTGACGAGATTCCTTATACTGTGAAGAAAAAAGCGCTGGTCCAGCAGATTGATGAAGAAATTATAGACAAGAACGTGGACGGTTTATTGGAAGTAAGAGATGAAACCGATCGAGAAGGCTTGCGGATCGTCTTAGAGGTTCGCAAGGACGCTGAGATTGAGGGCATCTTGAATTATCTCTACAAGAAAACAGATCTCCAAATTTCCTATAGCTTTAATATGCTAGTGATTTCAGATACCCATCCGAAACAAATGGGGCTAAAAGAGATCTTACAAGCTTATATCGAGCATCAAAAAGAGGTTGTAACCCGTCGTACTCAATATGATTATGATAAGGCCGAAAAGCGTCTTCATATTGTTGAAGGAATAATTAAGGCGATCTCCATTCTTAGGGAAGTCATTGATACGATTATGGATTCTGATGGAAGAGAAGATGCAAGAGAAAACTTGATCTCTAAATATGACTTTACCTACGAGCAAGCGGAGGCCATCTTAGATATTCGCCTTCACCAATTGACTAGACTTGATATCAAAAAGTATGAAAAAGAGGAAAAAGAGCTTCTTAAAAAGCTGAAAGAATGGAATGCCATTCTCACGAGTGAAAAACAACTTAAGAAAGTGATTGAAAAAGAGTTGGCGGAAATCGGTGAAAAGTATGGCAACGAACGCAGGACGGTGATTCAGGATGAAATTGAGACGATCGAAGTCGATATTTCCATTACCGTTCCTTCTGAGGATGTCATAGTAACCCTATCAGAAGACTTGTATATCAAGCGTGTATCTTTGCGTTCCTTTACTAGTTCGGGAGGGACCTTAGAAACAGCAGGAGTCAAAGAAGGGGATAAAATTAAGTACTTCCTACGGGTTAATACGATTCATTCGTTGTTGCTCTTTACCAATGACGGGATGTATTATCAGGTACCCATCCACGAAATTCCGGACGCGCGTTGGAAAGACCCTGGAACTGCCCTTGTCAATGTGGTTGGATTAGGGAAAGATCAAAAAATTATTGGGGTTATCCCTATTGAGGATTTCAATCAGCCAGAGGTGTTTGTCCACTTTGCCACTTCTAAGGGGATGGTAAAGAAGACGGCTCTCACGGAGTATGCTACGAACTACAAGAAGCGAGGGATCGCAGCTGTTAAAGTGAAAGAGGATGATCGTGTCGTTCAAGTGTTCCTTGCAGGCGCCAATGATCAGATGCTAATGGTAAGCAAGGAAGGAATGGCTATCCAGTTTGCACTGAAGGAAGTAAACCCTATGGGAAGGAATACCGCAGGCGTAAAAGCGATGAAACTATCGGATACAGACGATATGATTGACGCTTTCGTTACAAAAGAAGAGGATGAGCGAGTGTTAGCCATCCTAACGACAGATGGTACCGTAAAACGGATTTATGTTTCAGACTTCCTTGTTCAGGCCAGAGGAGGCAAGGGATTACTGGTCATCCGGAAGAGAAAGACGAAACCTCACCGCTTGATCTACGTCTTATTAGAGTCAGATACAGCTGGGGACCTCTATTTTGTTACGAATAAGGGGCAAGAAGCCATAGTTCCTGTAGATACAATAGACATCTCTGATCAAGGTGGAGCGGGAAAAGATCTACTTTCTCTTGAAAAAGGAGAAGAAGTGATTCGGGCTTATCAGCGACCGATTATACCAGAAGAAAAGCACGACGAGGATCAGGATATTTCCTAGGCAAGCGCATATTTCGATAAGAGCCGTACGACAATTGTCGTAACGGCTCTTTTTCTGTCGAAGGAAGTGAGAGGTGATAACAACAAAAGGGAATATCTGCTAAACTAAAAGAAAGATCGTTAGGGAAGGAAGAGGGATGACGATATATGGCTTTTAACATGAGAATTGGGATCATCTCAGACACTCATATGCCATCAAGGGCAAAGGGAATTCCTCAAGAGCTTGTAAAGGGGTTGAAAGGTGTAGATCTTATCCTTCATGCGGGAGATTGGACTAAGCCCGAGGTGGTTCATGCTTTTGAGTCGCTGGCACCGATTGATGGTGTAGCAGGAAATAATGATGGGGAAGAAATTATTCGGCGATTTGGGAGAAAGAAGATTATTACCCTGGCGGGATATCGGATCGGTATGATTCATGGTGATGGGGTGAGGAAGAAGACGGAGGAACGAGCTTGGGAAGCTTTCGCTGATGAGACGGTGGATGTGATTGTTTTTGGTCATTCTCATGTTCCTTTTCTTCGTAAGCATCAAGGGGTCTTGGTGTTTAATCCCGGCTCCCCGACCGATAAGAGACGTCAACCTCGATATTCCTATGGTGTTTTGACTCTTGCGAACTCAATTAAGGCAGAACACTATTATTACGACGATAAAACATAAGGCTAGGAGGTTAACATGGGCACAAAAAAGAGATTAAGAGACTATGGAATTTCCATTGGACAGCTTCCTACTGGACCAAAGAATAAGATAACAGATGTACAAGGCGTAAAGGTGGGGCATGTGACGTTAAGCGAGGGGGCCATTCAGACTGGTGTTACGTGTATACTTCCGCATAGGGGAAATTGCTTTCAAGATAAGGTGTTAGCAACAAGCTACGTCATCAATGGTTTCGGTAAAACAGTTGGTACGATCCAAATGGAAGAATTGGGAGTACTAGAAACTCCCATCCTGCTTACGAATACGCTAAGTGTAGGTACGGTCAGTGCTGCTTTAGTCGAGTATATGTTGAGAGACAATGAAGATATTGGTGTGACGACTGGAACCGTCAATCCTGTGGTAGGCGAGTGCAATGATGGATATCTGAATGATATCCGCGGGCTCCACGTGCAAAAGGAACATGCTTGGGATGCGATTTGCAAGGCTTCAGAAGATTTTGAGGAAGGGGCTGTGGGAGCAGGAACCGGCATGTCGTGCTTCGGGTTAAAGGGGGGAATCGGATCAGCTTCACGTGTTGTACGCATAGAAGCCCTTGATTATACTGTCGGGTGTATCGTCCTTTCTAACTTTGGTCAGAAGGGTGATCTTCTAATTGATGGAAGACCCGTAGGGAAGTGGATCGAAATGCAAGATCAAAGCGGACACATGACAGAACGGGACAAAGGATCGATCATCATTGTGCTAGCTACTGATATTCCACTAAGCGAAAGACAGCTTAAACGAGTGTCAAAACGTGCCACGGTTGGCCTTAGTCGAACAGGATCCTTTGTTGGACATGGAAGCGGGGATATTGTTCTTTCATTTAGCACGGCCAATCAAGTACCGCATTATCCGGAGACGACAGAAGTGATACAGACGGTATTGCATGAGGATCACCTGGATTCGGTATTCCGAGCAGTGGCAGAAGCAGTGGAGGAGTCTATTTTGAATTCGATGGTAACAGCTAAGTCTGTTACAGGGAGAGATGGAAATAGCAGAAGATCTTTGAGTGAATATATGGAGGCATGGCTGCTGCAATCTTAACAAAATAATGGAATAATGTTTGGACTTTTTTCACTTTATCCTGCGGTGTATTATGCTACCATGTAAGAGCTAAGGGAAATTGTAGAAACTCGACCTTCTTCGGAAGACAACATATGGAGGAGAATATGGTTATGAATACACCGCTAATGGATTTATTAAAGGAAAAACGCAAGAAATCTGAAGACGTCCTAGAGCTGATCAAGGATGGAGATGATATCATCCTTCCTCTCGCGAACGGGGAGCCTAAAGTATTGCTGGATTGCATTGAAGCGAATGCAGCACGTTATCGTGATGTAAGCATTCATCAGATGCATGCTTTACGCGGGCGGGACTATATAAATGGGAAATATCGTGGTCATTTAAGTCATGTAGCTTACTTTCTGAGTGGAGCTTCCCGGAAGGCGTTCTTAGAGGGAAACTGTGACCTGGTGCCTAATCACTTTCATGAGGTGCCAAGAATTCTAAGAGAAACCACAAAAACATCCCTGATCATTACGTGTGCCTCCCCAATCGACGAGCATGGTTACTTCTCATTCGGGACTCAAGCGGACTATATTACTTCTTTCATAGGTAAAGTTCCATTCTTCCTCGAAGTGAATATGAATATGCCTCGTACCTTCGGGGCCAATCAGATTCATATTAGTCAAATCGCGGGGTATACGATTGAAGACTACCCCCTCCACGAGGTTCAATCACCGCTGATCACAGACATTGATCGCCAAATTGCAACTCTTGTGGCGGAACAAATTGAAAATGAATCTACCATTCAAGCTGGAATTGGAGCCATTCCTAATGCGGTAATTAGCTTGCTTGTGAATCATAAAAACCTGGGAATCCATACGGAGCTTCTCTCCGATGGGGTTGTAGATTTAGTAGAGTTAGGAGTCGTGAATGGGATAGCAAAGAAAACACATCCTGGTAAAGTAGTAGCGACCTTTGCCCTAGGTACGAATCGACTCTATGAGTATATTCATGAGAACCCTGGTGTAGCCTTCCTGCCTGTCGAAGAAGTAAATGATCCACGATTGATTGCAAGGGAGGATAAGATGATCTCTATTAATGCCACAACGGAAGTCGATTTCTTAGGGCAATGTGCATCAGAAACGGTAGGGGGAAGGTACTATAGCTCTAGTGGAGGTCAATCCGATTTCGCGAGAGGAGCTCGATTTGCGAAGGAGGGTAAAGGATTTATTTGTATGCACTCTACTACGAAGAACGACACGATCTCTCGTATACGTCCTCAACTATCCTTGGGATCCGCCGTTACAACATCGAAAAATGACGTAGACCGGGTGGTTACTGAGTATGGGGTAGCTCAATTAAGAGGAAAGAGCATCTCAGAGAGAGCAAAAGCCCTCATTCGGATAGCTCACCCGAAGTTTAGGGAAGAATTGCTCTATGAGGCCAAGAAAATCGGATTTATTATTTAAGAGGAAGGTGCTACAGGATACGGGAGCTTGAAAATCGAGATAAGGGAAAAATACTTCCCTTATCTATTAATCTGCCAAGAATGGGGATCTCGTCGATCAGCTAGCCTTTAGATAGTCGATAATACTGCTTTTCTAAAAGCTTTCTTTTATGTGGAGGATAGTTCTCAAAGGCCCAGTAGCCTTCCTCGTTGAAAGTAGCACCTAACTGGATGGCAATATTAAGATTAAAAAGGTGAATGCTGGCTTCTTGGGAGGAGAAAAATAATTTGCGATTGACTAGACGGTCATCAATGGAGATGTCTACAACGTGGAGATCTCCTTCTTGTTTGCTGTCGAAGTGGACGTGGCTAAAGTCGTAAGGGAACTGGGGTTCAATTGGGTGTCTATGGGTGTTCAACTTCTAAGCCTCCTTTCCAATTAGGTTATCATCACTATATACGTAAGCGGTTACATAAAAGTTACAAGAAAATGTATCCGCTTACTTATTATTTTGCCACTTTAAACGGATACAGTCAATGTGTAATATATGCAAAACTTTTTTAATCTAAGTGTTCCTCATTGGCTTGTTCTTCTGTAGGATAAAATCGCTTACTCAAAGCGTTTCCTAGCTTGATCACAAGGAGCATCAAGATCACACTAAAGCCCATGATTCCATAGTACCCAGCGCCAATCGCAATTCCAATGCCCCCAGCAAATAAAATCATAGAGGCTGAGGTCAGTCCAGAAACTCTACGTCCTTGTTTCAAGATGAGTCCTGCCCCAATAAAGCCTAGCGCGGGTGGAATTTGTGCTGCTAATCTAGCGGGATCCATCATTGTAACCCCACTGTGTGCATAAACATGGAATAAATCCACGGAAATAATCGTCATGAGAGTAGAGGCTACTGTAACAAAGGAATAGGTTTTTATACCTGCTGGCTTACTTTTGACCTCTCTGTCCCATCCAATGAGAAAGCCTATAAGGACAGCGAGCATAATTTTAACATAGGGTTCAAAGTCAAATCCGGCGAACACAAATAAGCTTGTTTCGATAAATGCCCCCTCCTTTCCGGCAGTAACAGAATGTTTTATTATTATATTAAGACCAAAGCGTCAATATGATTGAAGGAGAAACTATGGAATACCCCATCGAATATATTGAATTCTTAGTGCATTTTCACGGTGATCGTGATTTTTTTGAGTGTCACGAAATTCTAGAGGAGTATTGGAAATCGGAAGAAGAACGCTCGGATAAGTGGGTCGCTCTTATTCAGCTTGCTGTTGGTTTGTATCATCATCGGAGAGGGAATTACGCAGGGGCAAGGAAAATGTTGGAGAGCAGCCTAAAACGAATGGATTCAACTGAAATTACCCAATTAGGGCTAGATTACGAAAAATCTTATCGTTTAATCCAGGAACGGATTAAACAAATTGAACAAGGACTGGTGTACACAGATTTAAATCTGGCAATCAACGATCCCGAATTACTTACGCGCTGCCTTGAGGAATGCGACAAAAAAGGAATGATTTGGCAAGGGCGAAGCGGTGAACAAGAAGAACTAATCCATCGGCATACCCTAAGAGATCGAAGCGATGTTATTGCGGCAAGAGAAGAACAAAAAATGAAAAAAAGAAGAACTTAACAGGAATAAACCTGTATTTCCGTATATTTCCTGAGCTGAGTAGCCATACTTTCTTACGGAGGTGTTTTAAGAGGTGGCTACTTTTTTTCTATGTTTGACTATAGGATTCTTACTTCTCATGACAACGAGCCCTTATCGGACAAAGGCTCCTCAATTTACTCAGTGTAATCGATCCTGTCAGCGTTATCTCTTCCAAACTCTTTGGAAGGAAGGCTACTATCCTGATGTGGCCTATAAAATTGGTAAATATGAGGTAGATATTGCTTTTCCTTATAGTAAAGTGGCCATTGAGTGCGGATGGAATAAGTGGGAGATGACCGATATTTACCTGGCCCAGTCTAGGCGAAAGGAAAGACTTTTGAGGGAGCAGGGGTGGCAACTTATTCACTTAAGTCCTAAAGAAATCTATGGAAATCCAAAGCTATGCATCCAAAAAATTGAGCATGGTATGTCTGCTATAAAGCGTGTATTCTAAAAGGGAATACACGCTTTTTTTCTGTTAAATAACTGAAAAAGGCTTGCCAATTCCTCCGGCTTGTGGCCTAATGAAATAGTTATAAAAAAACTTAGGGAGAATCATGATGTCTTCTTTACATAATTGGTTAGAGCAAATCATTGATGTATTACTTGATTACGGGATTTGGGGACTTAGCATTATGTCATTCTTTGAATCGGCGTTTTTCCCGATTCCTCCTGACGTGCTGCTCATTCCTTTGGCCATGTTAAATCCAGAGAACGCTTGGGTCTTGGCCTTTGCGACAACTATAGCTTCTGTGCTGGGCGCATTGCTTGGTATATGGATTGGGAAGTGGCTTGGCCGTCCGATTCTATTGAAGTTTATCCCCGAACAGCAGATTTCTCGAGTGGAGAACCTATTCTCTCGCTACGGAGGATGGGCCATGTTCGTCGCCGCTTTCACTCCAATCCCCTTTAAGGTTTTTACGGTAGCAGCAGGAGTGTTTAAGGCGAATATCGTAACGGTTATGATCGCATCGATAATTGGTCGAGGGGCACGTTTCTTCCTGATTGCAGCTTTTATTGTTTATTTCGGTGATCAAGCGATGGACTTGATTTCGCAATACTTAGGTCCTATTACCTTTGCTGTCGCAGGAATTGTCCTCATTGGCGGCTATATTTACAAGTTGCTAAAGAGACGTTAGTATAATGTACAAGCCGTTCTCAGTAATAATATATTAATCTAACGACGATGCAAAAAAGGTGGTGGAACACCTCATGTTTTATCCGAAGAAGTCCATCCATGAGATCCTTGCCGCAACAACCGAAGTTTCAACCGCCGCAGAAATATCTTATCAGATTGAAGACGCCTGGCGAAAACGGCTATGGATTCTACTAGCTGCAATTGTTGCTTTTTTTATCCTACTGGCGGTTGTGACAGCCTCCATTAGCTATGTTGTGCTTGCCAAGGAAAAGACTCGACAAGAAGCTTCTTTGCTTACGAGTGTGAAGGCCATCTCTAAACTAGCTACAGTACAACACCATTATATGGATGTCTTTGAATGGAATGATCAAAAGGACTTCATTCTATTTCAATTAAAAAAGTCCCTTCTCGCAACAGGAACAGCCTCTATTCTGGCTGGAGTCAATCTTGAGGAATCTCAAGTTCAGGTGGAAAAGGAAGGCGGTCGTGTCTTTGTCACTTTTCCTCGGGCAGAAATTTTTTCTGTGGATAGTGAGCTGCGTTTCTCAGGGGAATCGGATATGATCTTCAGACGCATTTCATTGGAAGATCGTAATCGGTTGATGGAAGAGTCGAAGGAAACCTTCCGGCAGAAGGCTCTTGAAGCAGGAATTATCTCTCAAGCAGAAGAGAGAGCCGCTTCACAGATTACAAGTTACCTTGAAGGCCTAGGCTATCAAGCTGAAATCAAATTCCAATAAATCATCAGGATGAATTTCCTGATGATTTTCTTTTTCCCTACTGTTACACTAAGTAATAACGGATGTTCGGGAGGTGTTCGCATGCTAGCCATGTCTGATGGATTACGACATACTTTGCTTTACTTACAAGAAGAGTGGACGGAACAGATTGATAGCCAACCTAGCAAAGAAAATTTACGAAGGCTGATTCAAGAGCATGGAATTGGTGAGTTTGTCTCTATTCAGAAGATGGATAAAGAAGAATTGATTTATTATTTAAATGGCAGAACCGTGGCAGGAGTCGATGGCTCCTCTAATTCCTTTGGGGGGAGCTATCCGGGAACCATAGCCTTACTGCAAGCGGGGGCCATGACAATGAAACGAAATAAATACCTAGTCGGAGATGCTCTTTCCCCGATGAGTCGTCGTGACCGTTTACGCATAGCAGAATACCAAGATCGACATACCCTTGGTGAATCTGAGGCGTACCTTCGCTATAAGGATGAACGAATGGCTCAACTCGAAGTCGAAGCCGCACTCAAGCTTCTAGAATCGGAAGAGCCAGCGCTCATGTTGTTCGATGGGGGGTTTGTTCGTTATGAATCCAAAGCCTTCCTGCTCTGGGAGGAGTATGCCTCGCGCGCCCGTGAAAAGAATATCTTTTCTATAGGTATAATTGAAGAAGTAGGAACGAACTTCATCTCGAGAGCCCTCATAGAAGCGCTCGGGGGAAAACTACTTCCTTATGATCGTCAGATCTTATTTGGTGTTTTAGAGCCTGGGGAAGCATTGTTTTTAAATACAGACTTAAAGCATAAAGGATTTTCTGGGCGTTACTATACTTGTTTTGCTAGACTCTCAGCGCACCCTTCAATTATTGGTTGTGACGTATTCCTTGACCGCAAGGAGGAGCTCTCAACCGCTTTACGGTTCCTCTTTGCCAATACGCTAGAGGGAAGTCGCGGTGTTCCCTTCTGGATTGATCGGGTAGACCACGAGATAAAGCTTACGTACAAGGAAACAGAAGCGATGATAAGACATGCGTTTCCACCGGCTTGGGTGGAAAAATTCCTAGTTAGTCAGAGAAGTAGAAGAGATATTTAAGGGAATAGGGAGGTACCGGATGATCCATATCGTAGGGATTACCACACCACAGGAGGTCTATGCTGCATCGAAGGAACGACCTTTTCATCTAAACGAAATATTGATTATTGAAGATCACCGTCTGGGTTCTCCGAAGGGAGAAGTGATCTCGACTCAGTCTTATAATCGCTTTATTCCCCTTGAGATGGACAGCGGGATGAAGCTTGATCAAGCCTTCTTATCTAGTTTAGAGGAAGCAGGCTACTCTATACAGGACGATGTGATACACGTAGCTAAAATTCGTTTGCTCGATACGGTATCTACACCCGTTTCCACTGGGTCCATCGTTCGGGTTCCCGATTTTTCTGAAGTAGAGAAACTGCTGGTTCGCAAATATCCTTCTGAAGGATTGGCCCTAGGGGTTATTGTGGGTACGGAAGAGATCGGAAAACGACTGCCTGCAGAATTAACGGGTGTCGCCCCTTTATATGATGCTCGCGTAGGGGTGATGGGACAAGTTGGAGTGCCTTTTGTATTTGATTATCGAGCTATGAATGAATACCCGCATATTGGTATTTTCGGAGGTTCGGGGTCAGGGAAGTCCTTTGGAATGAGGGTGCTCCTAGAGGAAATTATTAAGAAAAAAGTGCCAACCATTATTTTCGACCCACACTTTGAATTGTCATTCGATGTTCCATTTGAAGGGCTGCCTGCCGGATTTGAAGAGGATTTTCGCAAGCGAACAGCACAGTATACGTTAGGAAAGGATGTAGGGATTGATTTTACTGAGTTGCATGCTCAGGATGTTGTGAGTTTGTTGAACTCTTTAGGCTCCTTCTTAAGCCCTTTGCAAGAGAACGTGGTGGAAACTCTTCACCGCAAGAACATGACGTTTGAGAGATTTCGAGATATTGTCTACAACCTAAAAACAGCCATGGAAGAGGAGAAGAGCCTGCAGACCTCAGATGAGAGAGGCAGAGAATTAAGCCGCTTACTTAATAGTGTTAAAGATAAAATTACGCATATCGGTCCTGTCGATGCGGTTCTCTCTCGGTTAAATATGCTAGATTTGACCGGTCTTGTACGTGGAGACGCACGCCAAGTGGAAGCAGACATGCTATCACGTAAACTCGTGACCATTCGTGGACCGATTAAACAGCTTCGTTTATTCGCTGCCTATCTCACGCGCAGCTATTATCAGAAGAGGCGAGAGTACAAGGATGCCTTGCAGCAAGGAAGAAATCCCTTAGTGAAGTTTCCACCATTCATTGTTGTATGTGATGAAGCGCATAACTTTGCTCCTTCAGGTGGAGATGAACGTTCCCCAACGAAGGACATTATTAAAGAAATAGCTCAAGAAGGAAGAAAATATGGTGTGTTCCTGGTCTTGGCTACCCAACGCCCTGCTACTCTAGATTCTACGGTAAAGGCTCAATTAGCTACCAAGTTCGTCTTTAAGACCAATAACTCAAATGATATTGAAACCATTAAGGAAGAGACGGATTTGTCTCCTGAAGAGACTCGCAGATTGCCCTATTTACCTTCCGGAACGGCCTTTATCTCCTCTTCTCTTACAGGTCGAAGTATCTTGGTGAGAATACGAGTCTCTAAGACTCGAAGTCCGCATATGTTAAATCCTTTTGATGAATTAGATAATGAATTTAAAGGAGAGCAGGACAGGCTGTGGGAGAAGATTGTGAATTCTAAATTACTGCCATGTGGAGCCGGAAATATTGATGTAGCGGAGTGGCAAACCAAATTAGGAATGCCTTTAACAAGGGATCGGATTGTGACGATGCTCGAAGACCTGGTCGATGAGGGCAAGATTCAAAAAGAGCGAGGCATATTTGGTACAGAGTACAGTTTAGTTTAGGGGGGATTAAAGTTGATACGGCTACTATATATAACTGATACCCATATTCGTGGAACGTCCCCCGCCAACCGTTTAGACCATTTCCCAGACACTCTAAAGACTAAACTAAATGAGGCCGTGGACTATGCCAATCAAGTGGATGTCGATGCTGTATTGCATGGTGGTGACGTGTTTGATGTGCCATCACCGTCTCCATCTGTAGTAGGGGAATTTCTATCTATTTTTACCAAATTAAAGGCGCCATTGTACGGCATTATTGGAAACCATGATGTGTTCGCCCATAACCCGCAGACACTAGATCGAACCATGTTGGGTCTTGCGAATAGGCTCGGGATTATCCGCATCATTCATCCAGGGGAAAGGGTTTATTTAGAGAAGGACGGGACTAAAGTACAACTTACGGGGCAGCACTTCCATGTCGATTTAGATCGTCGTGATCCGACATTAGATTACTGCGTTACAAAGGAAAATGCCGATGTCGCCATTCATATGGTGCATGGTATGCTTATGGATCGAAAGTTTATCGATGGAGTGGCTCATACTGTGATCGATCAGATTGTGGGAACAGAAGCGGATCTAACCCTTTGTGGCCATAATCATTTAGGATTCCGGGATACAGAAAAGGACGGGAAGTTCTTCCTTAATCCCGGCGGATTCGTTCGGTTAAGCAATCACCCAGCAGAGATGGCACGCAGACCTCAGATGGTACTCATTCAAATTGAAGATGGCAAGCTAACCTATAGGAAAATTCCTCTTCGCAGTGCTCCGAAGGGAGAGGAGATTCTTGACCGCAGTAAAGGTGAAGAAGCCATCTACCGAGAGCAGAAATTAAATGCTATTGTGGACGAAATTAAGCAAGCTGGTGACTTCCAATATGCCAATATCCACGACATTATCGAACAGATCGCATCACGGGAAGGCATAAGTACATCTGTTCGCGAACTCGTTATGGATCAAATTGCGAAGGCACAGGAACGGCTGGAGGTGGATGAAGAGTGAAATGGATTCAGCGTGTGATTATCGATGATTTTCAATCCCATCGAACAACCGAACTTGCTTTTGTCCAAGGGTTTAATGTTATTGTAGGTCCGAGTGACCAAGGGAAAACAGCCATTATACGGGCTATTCGTTGGGTGTTGTATAACGAGCCCAAAGGGTCGGATTTTATAAGAGTTGGCTCCAATCGAACCAAAGTAACCTTAATTATGAACGATGGAACGATAGTTAGCCGTGAACGTACTTCCTCACGTAATCGATATTCTGTAGCTGTTCCGGGATTAGAGGAGCAGATCTATGAAGGATTCGGACATGGAGTACCTGAAGAAGTGATGAATGCAACAGGCGTTCGTCCTGTGAAAATAGATGAGTCCACTCAAGTTAATATCAACATAGGGATGCAATTGGATGCTCCTTTTCTATTAGACAGTAATGGAGCGATTAAGGCAAAAGCGATAGGACGCATCAATGGTGTGCATATATTGGATTATGCTCATAAGACAACTAGTAGTGAATTAAACAGCAAACAAATTGAAGAGCGACGACTTCTTGCCGAGATTGAGAAGCGCGAGGAACAGTTAAAGCAATTCGATGATCTAGACCAATGGGAAAAATCTCTGACTTCTTTAGAAAGAGGTTTACAGCAAGCTGAGGAATTAGAGCGCAGGATCGAGTGGTTCAAGCAGAAGCTCTTAGAGCGCAAAGAGCTGGATAAGAAGCTTAGAACGGCAGAGGAATTCATTAACCGATTAGCTCCTCTTGATATGGCGGGAGAGTATTGGAAGAGTGCGGAAAAGGCTATAAATCATAGGGAGAAGCTCTTATCTTTCCATAAGCAATTACACGAGACTAGATTCTCCCTTCAAGCAGCGGAAGAATGGATTAGAAGGACGTCTTCCTTAGAAATGGCAGGTGGACTGCTCGTACAAGCAATTAGTGTACTTGAACGTGGACAAGCTGTAGAAAGACTGCAAAACACAAAACGAGAGCTGAATCAGGAAAGAGATCTAATGAATCAGATCGTCCATCAGACCGTTTCGATTTCCCAAGCAGAAATCGGAATCCGAAAACTACAGGATGTACTCGAGAAGGAACAGCTACTAATATCCTTTGCAACGAAGGCCAACGAATATCAGGAAGTAGACAGGAAGATTCAACTCGTCCTGTCTAAAACAAAAGGGTTAGATCAAGCACAACAATTATGGGAGGAATGGCAAGAAGCTAGTCGAAACTACCAAATACTTAAGGGATTTGTTCAGAAAAGAGGAGAATGGACAACCCAGCTTCAGCTTGTGGCCCATTATACGCAAGAGACAGAAGCACTACCGGTTGCAGACCAGCAATTACAGAAAGTACTGGAGCTAGGAAAACAGCTTGAGGTTCTGAGAGATGCACATTATCGTAGTCTTGCAATGGTGAAGGAAAAGCGAAAGCTTGATGCCGAAATTGAGGAAGCAGACATGTATCTTGAGGCTCATGCCAAGCAATATTATGAACAATTAAAACATCTTGGACGATGTCCGATATGTTTGGGAGAAATTGAACATCACACCGTTGAACGAATTGTAGCCGAGATTAGCTAATAGACAAGCGTTGAGGATCAAAAGTTAAAAGGAGGCGTATGAATTTGAGCCAAGAACAATTAAATAAATTGAAAATAGCTATAGAAAAAGGTAAAGAGCTCAGAACAAGGGCTTTAAGCCGAAAAGAGATTTTAGAACAGCAAGAGAAAGAACTGCTCGAGGAGATCCGTAAGATGGGGGTGGACCCTGATCGGATGGAGGAAGAGATTGCGAAACTAGAAGCGGAAAAAGAGCGTCTCCTCAAAGAAATCGAAGGCCTCATTCCTTTTGATTTGATTAAGTAAGGGGGATTAGTATGGAGGATTACTCCCAGTTAAGAGAGAAGGCTACTCGATTTCGCCAGATTTATGAAAGGCGAAGAGGCCAACAGGAGCACTTAATTGAAGAGAAGAGGCAATGGCAGGAAAAGGTCGAACATCTCCACGCAGAGATTGAAGATTATACGAAAGCCCGCTATTTACTACAAGAAGCAGCAGCATTTGCCAGGGAGCAAGCGAGGCAAAATATTGAGGCTTGGGTTACAGGGGCTTTGCAGTTTGTTTTTAGTACGGACGATATAGCTTTTCGTGTCATCCTTTCCGAAAAGAATAACCGGCCGGATGCAGAGTTCTATGTGGTTTCCAATTATGATGGAGTATTGGTTGAGACTAAGCCACAGGATGCGCGTGGAGGCGGTGTTGTGGATATTGTCTCCCTAGCCTTACGGATTGCGTTGATGGAGTCAGGGAAGCAACAGACTGACGGTCCATTAATGTTGGATGAACCGGGTAAGCACGTCTCTGAGGAATATGGAATGATGCTTGCTCAGTTCCTCAAGGGTGTTACTCAGAAAACCAAGCGTCAGGTGCTCCTTGTGACACACAACCACTATTTAGCAGAGTCAGGCGACCGTTCATATCAGGTGGTCTTACAACAAGGGATAAGCTCCGTAACGGAGAGAGATCGTGGACAGATGTATTAAGCTCGGGTGAAATGTTATAGAGACCTTACTTATCAAGAGTAAGGTCTCTTTTCGTTCGCTATATTATTGATTATTGATTGGGCATCCGATCGAAGAGTACAGGTAACATCCTTATTTCGCTCATCATTTCCCCTTCACAGAATGGACACTGGGGTTCATCAGAGAAAGAGAATTCTTTTCTAGCCCAACCTGAACATGTATCGACCATACATTTCCAAATTTCCGTTTCCACTTCTTCTATAGGATCAGGTTCCTTTTTGCGATTAAAGAACACAATGATTCCTCCTTCGTCTTATGCTTTGCTTAGTCTGTCCTAATACGGAAAAATTATCCGCATTGTCCAGAGATTGCTTTACAATCGACGAGATCTTTATTAATATAAGAACATATATTCTGTTTTTGGGAGGTAGGGAATGGACATTCGATTTATACATGCGGCAGATCTTCATCTAGACACTCCGTTCGTCGGTTTAAGCCAATTGCCTCCGCGTATTCGAGAACAAATACAAGAATCCACCTTTCAAGCTTACCAGCGCCTTATTCAATTATGTATAGATGAACAAGTCGATTTTTTATTACTAGCTGGCGATATTTACAACTCGGCAGATCGTAGTCTACGTGCACAGCTTCGTTTTAAGGAAGGATTAGAGAGGCTAGCTTCCTGTGGGATATCTAGCTATATCATTCATGGGAATCATGATCCTCTGGATGGTTATCGGGCGCGATTGACATGGCCAGAGCAGGTTCATTTCTTCTCAGGGGAGGAAGTGGAGTCCATACCATATAGAAAGAACGGTCGTGAGCTTGCAAGAATTTATGGAATAAGTTATCCAACTCATCACGTGATGGATAATCTCGCCATTCGTTTTCAGCGAGAAGAACATAATTCTTACGCCATTGGTCTCCTTCATTCCAATGTAGGAGGAGACACAGCACATGACAACTATGCGCCGTGCAGTATGGCTGACCTGCAGAGAAGCGGAATGGATTATTGGGCGCTAGGTCATATCCATGTTGGTCAGATCCTGAGGAAGGACAAGCCGGTTATTATCTATCCTGGCAACCTGCAGGGAAGAAGTTTTAAGGAAACAGGGGAGAAAGGGTGCTACCTCGTTGAGGTTGATTCCGTAGGAAAGACCTCCCTATCGTTTCGGGGACTAGACGTGGTGCGATGGTTTGATTCTCAGATGGATCTTACCATCTGCCAAACGGAACAAGACCTCTTAGATCACTTAGACAGAGAGATGGACAATTGGAAGCAGTTGGTGAAAGGGAGATCAGTGATTGGTCGTCTTCGACTGAAGATCACGGAGGAACTTGCTGCTATACTAAGGAAACATAACATAACCCATGATTTGTTAGATCGTTATCGTGAGATCGATACTCCATTTTTTTGGCTTCAAGCTATTCATGTCCAGGTTTCATCGGTATTACTTGAAGAAGACCCTTTCTTACTAGAGATGCAGACATGGGTGCATCGTTTGAAGGAAGAACCTCAACTTTTGCAAGAGTTGCTTCAGGAAGCGAGTTCTCCACTACGTCATGAACACCGACTTGGAAGGAAATGGGTTACGTGGTTCGGAGAAGGGGATAGGGATTGGAATTGGAATGAAGAACTTGAGAGGCTCTTGGGCCATAGAGAGAAGGGAGAATGGAAGTCATGATCATAACTTCTGTTCATATCTATGGGTTTGGGAAGTATCAAGACTTCACTGCGGAATTTGGACATGGTTTAAACTTAGTTGAGGGCAGCAACGAGGCTGGGAAGAGCACTCTTCTCGCTTTTGTGCGGGCCATATTATTTGGGTTTGAGAGCAGAAGAACTCCTGAAGATCGTTATGAACCGCTAGAAGGAGGAAAGTTTGGCGGAATCGTCACACTTCGTGACTCCATGGATCAAGAATACCAAATCGAACGAATTGGGAATAAGAAGGCTCAGGGAACGGTCAGAGTCATTCTTCCAAGCGGTGAAGAGAAGGGGGAAGAATGGTTAGGAAAATTACTAGGAGGAACTACTCCTTCCTTTTACTCTAACATCTATTCCTTCGGTTTAACTGAGTTGTCTCTACTGGGTAACCTGAATCAAGAGGATGTGGCCCATTTTCTTTATAATTCTGGCACGGGTGTTTCTTTACAGCAATGGGAGAAATCATGGATAGAGGAAGCAGAGAAATTATTTAAACCGAGAGGAACTCAGCCCCTCGTCAACCAGCTTCTTGTTCAAGTCGAAGAGCTTGATGGCCAAATTAGACACCTTCAAGCAGAGAATGACGCATATAATACGATCCATCAAGAGCTCGATTTTCTTAATGGAGAAATAGAACAACTCCAATCGCGGGATCGTGAGTTGAAGCTTCAATGTAAGCGATGGGAGAAATTAAAACAACTCTATCCCTTGTGGCAAGACGTCTTACTAATGGAGGCCCGACTCAGAGAGTTTCCAGACACTTCTACCTTTCCCGAACAAGGTATCGCACGTTTAGATCAACTTGATAGGGAGATATTGTCTCATGAATTGGACATAGAAGAGGATAATCAGAAGTTGGCAGAACTACAAGACAAGATTGCTCGCTTCACCATCGATGATCGGATTCTATCATTGAAGGAGGAGATCGAACACCTCTTTATGCAGTCGACTCGATGGGAGCAGAAGAACGATCAATTATTGGCTTTATCCGTAGAGCGGGATCACCTCTATCAAGCTATTGAGAACTTCTTATCCCAGCTTGGGCCGGATTGGAGTTGGAGTAGATTAAGAGAATTTGATACGACCATCAGCCGCAGAGAAATGTTAAGAGAACAACGTCTGATCTTTCAAGCCTTCTCTACCGATCATAAAACCTTAAAGCATCTAAAGGCAGAAAGAGAAGAAGAGCTGTTAGATGTAAAGCGCGAGTACGACAAAATGATCAAAGAAGAACCTACGATATCAGAGGGGCCTGAACTGGATCGTGTGGAGCAGGATTATAATCGTTTCCAAGCCCTATATCATACGGTACAGAATGACCAGAGTCGCTTAGAATGGATGAAGAAAGAGTGGGAACGAGAGCGAAGTCAGAGGCGTGCAAATACGAAGGCCACTTTACAGTGGAAATTCATCTCCATCCTTACTTTGTTCCTTGCCTTCGCTTTAAGTACGGGATGGTACTTCTGGTTTCGTGATGCATGGTGGTTGGTTATTCCAGTGATTGTAAGCTTTTTGCTCTCCATCATCTATGGCTACCGTGCAGGAAGTCTTCGGACAAGTAAGAGTGATCATACCTATGCGAATGCGATAGAAGATTTAACAGAGCAGATCAAAGCGAAACAGTCGGAACTGATGACCCTCTCGATGAACTCATTTCATGGAGAACGATCCTTAGATGCAATTGCTCAGTATATTCAACAGTTAAGACAGAGCCACCGCGTCCACTACCGTGCAAAGGAAAAAAAGTCCATACTGGGAGATAAATTGCAGCAGTTACATAAAGAAATAGATAAGTTAGATAGGAAATTACAAGAGCTTTCTACTGAATACGACCTAGAGCAAGGAAACTGGATAGAAACCTTAAGAGAGTTAGGGCTCCCAACAGGCTTAAGTCCGGAAGGGGTCCTTGAAGTTCTAAGTGTTACGGAAAAGGCAAAAGATAAACTGCAAAAGTATGATGAAATTGATTATAAGTGCCGTGTATTGGATAACGGGCTTCATGATTTTACAAGTAGAGTCGACGAGTTGTGCTCACAGGTAGATATTCTTTTACATTCAGAGCAATCATGGACGAAGATGAAGGTCCTCCACAGATTAGCAATGGAGAATGAAGAAGCCTATAGAGAAGCTGAACGGATGAGAAGTGATTGGAAGGAAAGAAAAGAAGGCCTCGAAAAAAAGGAACGGCTGTGTGCAAAGTTGAAAGCAGAGTGTGTTGAATTACTGAAACGTACAGGGGCTAATGACAGGGAACATTTTAGACAACTTTCTACTGTTTATCTTGAACGCAAGAAGCGTGAAGAAGAAAGATCCGTGATGACGCATGCTCTGTACTCTTCAGCAAGCCAGGAAATCATAGACATGCTTCCTCTCTATAGCAGAGAGGAAGTGGAGGCACGAGTAGAACAATTGGCGGAGGAGCTAGAACAACTTCATATCGAACTTCAGGAGTCCCTAGACCGACGAGGTCAATGGAAAAATAAGATTAGTCGCTTAGAATCGGGTCAGAACCTATCCGCTTTGTACCAACAGCGTGAGGAGACTCTATATGAACTAGGTCTTGCGTCTAAGCAATGGACGGTCTATCGGATGGCTTATTTATTACTCAAGCGAACGAGAGAATCGTACGAATCAAAGAGACAACCGGGAGTTCTAAAGAGGGCCACTGAATATTTTTACAATCTGACCGGAGGAAGATATACGAGAGTCTATTCCCCTGTTGGTGAACAAAAGATTTATGTGGAGAGACATGACGGGATGCGACTTGAGCCAGGGTATTTAAGTAGAGGGACAAAGGAACAGCTCTTTCTAAGTTTAAGGTTTTCTCTCATCGAGGAGTGTGCCGGTCCTGAACCTTTACCTATCATCTTAGATGATATATTCGTTAATTTTGATGGGGGTCGCACTCAATTAGCCATAGAGTGCCTACTTGAAGTCAGTAAGCATCAGCAAGTGCTCTTCTTCACCTGCCATTCCCATGTAGCTAATCAGCTTAGAGAAAGAGTTCCATGTTTGAACGAGATAAACTTAAGACAGAGAGCGAATAACTTATAGGAGCAGAGAAGGTCTTCGCTCCTTTTTTATGTACCCTTACCAGGTCCATGCGTGGCTGACAGAAGGGGAAGGGAGGAGGAGCCCTAGCAGCCTTACCCCTTAACGGAACGAATTTCCGCTATCTTATGGATTAGGAGTAAAAAGGCTGGAATAACAGGAGCAAACTCCGTTATTATATAATGAAAACGCATTCATTGCATCTAAAAGATGAATAACGGAAAATTTTCCGTTTATTTCGCGCTAAAATTACCAAAACATCGAAATAACGGAATTTTTTACTGTTATTGATTCTATGACTGATAGCTAGTCCACCTCTAGTAGACATCTGCTATGAGAAGTCTTCTAATATACCCTAGAGGGGGTATCGAACTAGCGGTTCAGTTTCCCTCTTGGAAAACTTGACCAGTCTTGGTATAATAAGCTTGTCCTCTTGTTCATCTCCTGAGGCCCACGCAGTCCCTACCCACTCTTTTTCACACGCATACTCCTAATAGGAGGTGATAGTCCTAATTCTAATCCCACGTGAACCATTTGAATTTGTCCCGCAGGAAGTACAATAATTCCATACTAAAGGAGTAGATGATCGATGTTAAGTCATGTTTATTATTTGCTCACCCTTGCTAAACCGACCGGAGAAAAAGGAAAGATTATCATTTTCCAGCGAGGAGAAAATTATGAAGCACATTGGACTTCTCTCTTGGATGGCATGGAAGAAACCATCATCCAATATACCGGTAAAGAGAAGGATAAAGCCTGGCAAACAGCGGAAGCTCTTCAACTAGATAAAGGTAAAGAAGGTTTTACCCCCGATAGTCCTCTGCTTACCCTCTCCCTTTCAGCCATCCCTACACCTTATCAGTTCCTACGCAAGTTAGAATGCTTCTCTCAAAAAAATATGAACCCAGCCTTGTTTCAAGATCTAAGAAAATGGAGAAAGTATGCCTCCTCTAAAGGTCAAATTCCTCCCTATTTCATTGCTACAGATAAGTTGTTATCGATTCTAGCTACATTCATCCCTCATAATGAAGAGGAACTTAGGCAGATTCCTGGTATAGGAATAGCGAAGGTTGAGCAATACGGAAAAGGTATTTTAGAACTTACGCAGAAGCTAGAGCAACCTTATCCCTTTCCGCTGGAGTGGGTGAAGGATGTAGTGAGTGCGGAAGAGCTGTCAATCTGGTTATTTGAAGAAAAAGTAACGCGAGATCAAAAGAGAGAGATAAGAAGGGAGCAAGAACTCGAAGAAAAGAAAAGGCTTCTGCAAGCTATGCAGAGTGGAGAGCAAATAGAAACCATTGTGAAGAAATTGAACATGTCCATGACACAATTAATGAAGAGGATCATTGAATTATCTACAGAAGGTTATGAAGTCATCCCTTATCTGCAACATGAGGTGAATCGCATTAATGAGAAGGAGCAAATACAAGCAGTCGTCTCTACGAAGGGAGCTACAAGGCTTAAACCCATCTTTGAAGAATTATATGGAGATGGCAAGAGTTTGCCGGCTAGGGAAAAAGGGGAGAAGTATAATCAAATTCGACTCATCTGTACTCTCCTACAGTTAAAATCAGCTAGTTAGGGTTTATAAGTCTGGACAACCGGATTCGAGTGCTACCCGGTTGTCCAGGGCTTCATATCTGACAGAAACCAGAGTACTTCATCTTTCCCAGATTTTAAGTTTTCTGCTGTACATTTTATTAACCGAAGTTTAGCCACATCCCCAATTAAGCCTTTATACTTCATTAACAAGTCATATCGGCTTTTACCACTGATGATATGATTAGTCTCAGCTTCCACCATCTCAAACGTATTTCGACGCAAGTTCACCCCGATAAAGGAGCCAATGACTTCTACTTCCTCTGTCTTATCCAATCGAATAGCATCTGCGGATTGAATAATGGTGTTGAGCTCCTCTGGTGCAGCCTTAAACCGCTGAGGGTTGCCATGAGGACGATCCCATTCACAAGCAAAAGTAATTTCTTGTTCGGCCATGTTACTTATCCACTCTCTATATAAACGGAGTGTTCTAGGGCCAAGGGGGGCAACTTGGTCTAATAGTTCCTCTGGGTTATGAGATGACCCGAGGAGATCAAACAATTGACGAAAGGATTGAGCTAATAAAGGATCTTCTGATCCTTCACCAGGGCCTGCTTCAAGTTCCAATCCAAAAGATCCCGGAAATGTATGTTTTATCGTCAGGTCCGATTGCCGTAGGATATGGGCGGGAATATACCCTGTCTGTACGGGACCATGGTCTAAGGCATAGGCGATATGATCGGTCATGGCTTGAAGGTGTTGAAGGACGGAAGACAATACTCGAATGGAGATCGTACCACTGCCAATCCCTTTACCTGAGAGAATCAGTCTGAGCTTTTCTCTATGGACATTACCAACAGGTGTAATCGCACTCGGAAGGGGTACTGGAGTAGGTGATTCAACCTTTTCAGGCAAGGACTCGGCCACAACGAATTCATTCGTGTCACCTGCTTGATGGTTTTCACCTTCCCATTCGCGTTTTTGTTCCTTTAGTTCCAGTAAGCGTTTAACCAGTACCGCGGAAGAGAAAACATATTCGGTGGAATTGGGATTAAGTTGTTTCTTTAATCGATCAAGCTCGTCTTCTGTACTTTTTATCTTTTTATTAATAGCCAACAATTCATCATTCATAAGTTCACCTCATTCAGGTCAAAGCTTCTATGATTTCGCTCCAGGATAGTACAATAATTCCTTTCGGATTGTACACCGAATCAAATCCAAATTGTTCTGTCCAATAGTAGGGACCGAGTACGCTGTTCCATGGATCCCTCGAGTTAGGATAAAGACCGAAGTAGGCTTTACATTTATAGCGATCAGAGAATTGCTGAAGTCCTATGCATTCTTGAATTTGTTCTTCTTTCGTGTCCTCTAAGTCTAAGAAAATACACATTTCTAAGTACTTGGGATCAACCACATTGGTAATAAAGGCACCGTTAAACCAAACTTCTACAGGGGTTACAAGCCTCTTTAATTCGGCCAACCACAAGAAGGATAGCGTATGGATATCTTCCCTTGTATTGGAATCAGGAAATTCATGCACAAATTGTGTAATGAACTCCTGATAGGAGTAATGATGAAGTCCTGGCTGGATTGATCCATCGCTATCGAATGGCTCCATCAAGATGTCTCCTTTCTGCAAATAACCAATAAATCATGCTAGCATCCAGTATTGTTTAGTTTTCCTTCCTAACTTTGTTTCATACGTGTGGATAGGTCCATCGCTTGGGGGCTACTTTGTTCTATTTTTCTAAGAGGTCACATAGCTTTAAGGAAAAACAAATTTCATAGGACTTGAAGGGGGCTAGGAGATGAAGTTGATCAAGGATTATTCCAATGCTTATGATTTAGCTTCTGAAATTGCCGAGGAGTTGGCTGTTCAATTCAATTGCCAAAGACCCGTAGAGTTTGACTATGATCGTTTTGAGAAGCCTGGTGATATTCGGTTTACTTTCGTTCTAGATGGAATGGAAATCGAAACGTATTACTCCAGCTTAGTGGAACGATATAACACCGTAGTGCAGTTTGTTCATTCCTTCAAGCAAGCTACATCCTAAACAATACAAAAATAATGTTTAAGGTTATCAATGCAATAGTTTGCATCGATGACCTTTTTTACTTTTGCTATCTCGCTATTTCAAGGAATGGTGCATGTCATGCTACCTTATGGGTAACATACCTAGGAAACGATGCTACTAGGGTGATATCATGTACAGATTGGTTATTATCTTCTTTTCCTCGATACTGATCGGGTTCGCTTTTAACGCGTTTCTTCTACCCAATAAGATCCTAAGTGGCGGGGTATCGGGTATAGCCATGATGATTGGGCTTGTCACCACCTTTAACACCGGGATGACCATCTTTGCCCTTAATGTTCCTATCTTCATCGTGGGATTCTTAAAGCTGGGCAAAAAGTTTGTGGCACATAGTGTCTTTTCCGTTGCAGTGACGTCTTTGGCAATGCAATACATTCCGCAAAAGCCTTTTATTGATGATCCTTTGCTAGCCTCTATTTTTGGTGGAGTTATCGCCGGAATTGGGATTGGATTAATCTTCCGCTTCCGTGGGTCAACAGGAGGATTTGATATTATTGGATTGCTATTGACCTTGAAGCGGGACATGCCATTAGGCGTCATCATATTTGCGCTGAACGCTGTTGTTATTTTAATTTCAGGATTCGTATTCACCTGGGAGGAGGCTCTTTATACCTTACTCTCCATTTATGCTACTGGTAGAGTGATTGACAGTATTCACACCCGTCATATTAAGTTAACGTTAATGATAATTACTGATCAAGGCGATAGTGTAAAAGGAGCATTATTATCTGAACTGCATCGAGGAATAACGGTTGTTGATGGAGAAGGGGCATTTACGAAAGAAAGACGTAAAATTTTGTTTGTGGTCATATCACGATATGAATTGTCTGAGGTTAAAGCTATTATTAGAAAGAGCGATCCCAATGCATTTGTCAATATCACACAGACAGTAGAGGTTATGGGAGCCTTCCGCAGAGATTAGTGCAGAAAAAAACGACGTCTAATGGAGGACGTCGTTTTCCTTGTTATATAAGATACTTGCTTCAATAATTTGGAGGATATCCTCCGCTTGCAATGATTCTAACCCATGCTTAAGAACGATAGGTAGATCTCGCTCTACTTCGGTTAGTAATCGATACAGTTCAGGCCTTACAGATAAAACGATTTCTGATAGCTTCAGCGTTTCCATCTGACATCAACCTTTCTAATCGTATTTGAGAGTAAATCGATCAGAATGAATGGTGTTGCCTGTCATGCATCAAGCATATTATGAAACTTAATTGTCATTATAACATACATTCTATCCGTTAATCTATTACATTATTTGCCTAAATCCAGCATAACCATTGGTAAGGAGGTGGCGAGGATGTTGAGTCACGCATTACAAATGCACAAGGTGGTATCAAAGTCTTGCCTTACTCTTGAGGACCAGCAACGTTTCTGGAGAAGGCTGCATCACCATATCTTACACCAGGTTGATCTTCGAGAGAATAGAAAAAATGCGGTTTGGATCGATGTAATCTATCGTCCGAATGAAACATGGGAAGTGTATCTTTCGGCTCCCCCTGAACTCACTCCTTATTTATCTAAGTGGTTTAGGAAAGATCGGAAAAGGGTGAATAAGGTTGAAATTGATCTAAGTCCGCTCGATGATCCACAGATCTTAACTGTCCCAAAAGGAGTGTCAATTTGCGAGCTTAAGCTTGCTTTTGATAACTTATTTGCTCTCTCTTCTGATGCTCCCTCGATTTTGCCGGAAGTCTTGCCGTTAAATAATGGAGAATTAGCTAGGATCAGCTTTTGCTTGAGACCTATTCCTGCTGTCATGTGGAATGTCCATAAAACGAGCCTTTTTGAATCCAAAATGCAGGAAGGTATTCGGATGGGAAGAGGTAGGGTGGAAGCAGCTGGCTGGCTTCGAGTGCTGTTGTTTTATTTAGGACAATGGTTAGGTCGGATCTTTTCTGTAAAGAGGCCAAGTATGCCTGATGTGAATTGGTTATCCCAAGGAACATTGCGTAAGCTTAATGATTCTCATTTTGAGACGAATATTCGCATTGTTGCTCCGCAAAGACTTATTCCCAAGTTAGCACGACCGTTTCAGGGGGAGGGAGGAGAGAACCATTTAGTCATTTCATTTATGCCAAGAAAAGAAGAAAAATCAATAGGAAAGGAACTAGAGAGGCAACGCTTAAGTTTACTTACTCGAAGTGATTTAAACCCGAATATTTTGGGCAGTAGGGAAATCTCAAGTTTGCTATCATTCTTTCCTCGTATACAAGAAATAAAACAAGAGAAAGCTAGTCCAAATTTACAGTGATAATTCATCTCCTCTGTGAATATAGAATATTAGATTCCATATTTTCACAGAGGGGAGACCAACCGTGTATCAGAAGAGCCTAACCTCCATGCTTACTTTTATTTTTACAAGTATAATCGCCATCTACAATCCCGTGGTGGCTGCCGGTATTGAAATGTTCGGACAAGCAGGTCTTTTTACTGAGTCTTCCGAAATGCTACAGGAGATTCCTGACGAACCAAGCCATGTAGTACAAGCTCCAGTTGAGGATCTCGTCCAGGAAGCAAGGGAAGAGAAGCAATCTATGGAGAACACGACCGCGTCGATTTTATATCAATCTATGAAGCAGTCAGAGGAGGTTAATCAGGAGTTTATTCAATTAGTGAAAACGACTGATGTGACCCGACTTGATTTACGTAAACCTTCTGGTTTAAGTCAAGAACAAGCCGATGCTCTTATTGAGGGGACAGGCCTGGAAGGTTTAGGTAAGGCATTTGTCGAGACTGAGGAACGATACCAAGTTAATGCGTATTACCTCATAGCTCATGCTGCTTGGGAAAGTGCTTGGGGACGTTCTAGGATTTCAAAGGAGAAAAACAATCTCTTTGGTTTTTCTGCCTACGATCAGAGTCCCTATCAGAGTGCAAGAAAGTTTGCAAGTAAAGAGGAAGGTATTGATGCAGTGGCTCGCTATATTAGTGAACATTACTTGAGTGAAGATGGAAAGTATTATAACGGCGCGCATCTAGAAGGTATGAATATTCGCTACGCTACTGATGAGAACTGGCAGAATGGGATTGGCAAGGTGATAGTCAGCTTGGCGAAGAAAACTCCCCCAGTGGAAGAATTAAAGTTGAGCTAAAAAAGAAGACCGAAAAAGCAGTGCTCTTCCGGTCTTGAAGGATTAGGATTTCTTGAACAGTGCGATAGCTAGAAAGGTGGCCAGTCCACCCCATAATAGTACAGCACTGAATATAAACATCATCATGGCTGATTGTGTCATTATGCCACCTCTTTCTTACTGGTGTGTTGAGGGTTGTGCCACTTCAATTTACTGAATACATAACCCAGGAGGATGGCCGCTAGGGCGCAACCAGCACCTAAGATAAGCAAGGCACTTGTTGGATAACCTTCATACGGGTCTTTAAAAGCTCCGATTACGTTTTGAATGGAGATAAAAAAGAGAACGGCAGGAGTTACATATTTAACCATGATTTCCCACCATGTCCCGATGCGGAAATCGGAAGTCATATTTCCATCTTCGCGAATTTTGCTTAATTGATAGAACCATCCTAATAGAATGAGTTCCACTAGACCAGAGAGTAGAACACCAAAGCTATTAATAAAGTGGTCAATAATATCTAGGAAGTACAGTCCTGCTCCTGTTGCGTAAAGTAAGCTTACGCTAAAGCAAACAGCCGTTACCCATACTACTGCTCTTTGACGGGTTAGGTTAAATTTATCTCGAATGGCAGCAACGATTACTTCTAAAATGGAAACTGAAGACGTTAAACCGGCTAATACAAGGCAACCAAAGAACAAGAAACCAAATAATTCATTGAACGCTGGCAAGGTGTTGATGACTTTCGGGAAGACAACAAAAGCTAGTCCAACACCACCAGCAGCTACTTCGCTGATGTCTACATTACTTTGAACGGCCATAAAGCCTAGTACACTAAAGACGGTAATTCCTGCAAGTAACTCAAATCCCGAGTTCCCAAATGCAGTAATAAAGGCGCTGTTGTTTACGTCACTCTTCTTTGGAAGATAACTAGAATAAGTAATCATGATAGCGTAGGCAATACTTAAGCTAAAGAAAATCTGTCCATAGGCAGCGACCCAAGTTTTATAATTCCAGACCTTCGACCAATCCGGTGTGAAGAAGTGATTCAACCCTAAGGTTGCACCTTCTAAAGATAAGCCGCGGAAAGTAATGATTAAGAATAAGAGGATGAGAAGAGGCATTACAATTTTGCTGATTCTTTCAATTCCGCTCTTAATTCCTTTATACAAAGTAAAGAAAACGATAGCCCAAACGATGACGAGTGGAAGAATGATGTGAGTTTGTAATCCACCAACTTCCCACACACTGTCCGTTAATCCGAGGAAGTTACCGAATAAAAAGTCTTTTGTATCTTCTCCCCAAGCAAGATTTAGACTGAATTTTGTGTAGCTCATTGCCCAAGCGATAATAACAGAGTAGTAGGTAATGATTACGAAGGAAATCATAACTTGCCACCAGCCCAACCATTCCCACTTTTGATTCAAATTTCTGAAACTTAACGGCGCGGAACCACCGCCTCTTTTACCAATACCAAATTCTAAGATGAGAATTGGAATTCCAGCTGTTAGAAGGGCAAAAAGGTAGGGAATTAAAAACGCACCTCCACCATTCTCATAAGCGACATAAGGGAATCTCCATATGTTCCCCAAGCCGATAGCCGAACCGACTGCAGCAAGGATAAAGCCCGCTCGGTTCCCCCATTGTTCATTTTTCATCTGCTGTTTCCTCCTTGATGTTATGATACGTCTTGCTATTCTTTCAGTATGTTAGAATCTTGAAAAAATTAATAACGCATGGATTGAATAGTTGAATCATAACATAATTCAATTTACTAGTAAAGTAATAATTGTCTGAAATATTGACTTTTTGGTGTGTGGTTGCCGAAAAATATATTACACCTAACGTATCTAACTTGTAAAGAGTCTTTTTTCAGTAATTTTTTCTATCATTGAAGTCTCGGTTACTTTCTTTTAATATATATAAGATGCTTCGTTCAGAGAGGAGAAATCAATGAGTTTCCAGACTTATTTTCTATCCAACGGGACCCGTGTTCTCATTAAACCAGTTCCAACAAGTTTTAAGGTGTGTATAGATGTGTTGGTTGGGGTAGGGTCACAGTACGATCCTCCAGCAAAAAAAGGGTTGGCTCACTTTGTAGAGCATATGATGTTCCGGGGAACGAAAAAAAGAGGTTATAAACAAATTTCTATAGATACGTTAAAGATAGGTGGTTATCTTAATGCTTTTACTGAACGGGATACAACCACTTATACCTTAGATGTCCCTTATCGTCAGATGGAAGCTGCGCTAGACATCCTGCTTGACTTATATCTAGACCCCCAGTTTCCTGTGGAGGATCTTGAAAAAGAGAGATCCATTATAATCGAGGAAATTGATATGTACAATGATATACCTGGAGAGTTCTTAATGGACCGTTTCATGGAAACTCTCTACGAAGACCACCCGTTTGGAGATCCTATTCTTGGGACGAAAAAGAGTGTTCAGGGGATTACGCGAGACGATATACAATCCTTTTATAATCAATGGTACTTTGATTCAACATTAACGGTATCGGTTTCCGGCCGAGTGGAAGCGAGTGAGATCCTTCCAATCCTTGAGGAAAAATTAGGAGGAATGAAGTTGACCGATGCTCCGCGTGAGCAGAGAGCAGCAGTAAAGAGACAAAAGAAAGTCGTACGTTTCCACCGAGATGTCGATCAAGGGCAAATGATCATGGGGGTGCCGGCACCGGGGCTAGAAGATCCGGATCGCATAGCGATTCAAGTGATGAATGCCATCCTCGGCGGTAACGAGATTTCTAGGCTGTATCAGAGAATACGTGAAGACAATGGCTTAGCTTATGCTGTGGATACTACTCATGAAGCTTGGTTAGGGGAAGGATGCTTCCTTGTTAGTGTAGGATTAGACCCTCGCAAGATGAACGAAGTTGAAGGTATTATTCGTGAGGAATGGCAGAGAATGGTGGAAGAACGTGTAACCGAAGAAGAGCTGATTGTCGCTCGTAATGGGCTTGAAGGTTCCAGAATTATGGAATTAGAAGGAGCAGGAGCCTATAATGCTTATATGGGAGCAATGGCAGTAAGAGGGTTGAGTGTCGACCCTGAGCAGGAGCTACAGGAAGTTCAAGAGGTTACAGCTGAGGATGTTCAGCGTGTAGCCAAGAGAATATTGGATATAGATCATTACATCTTAGCGGCTCTTCTGCCGCGCAAAAAGTCCTCTAGGAGGTAGAGGGTACCTATGTTTGGACGAAGGACAATCAAGACGGCCATCTCAGTCATGGCCTCTTTATTTATAGCGAATTTGTTGGGGTTGGAGCCGGCTGTTTTTGCGGCTGTAGCAGCTGCACTTTCGATCCAACCGACGAATAAGCGCTCTATGCGGTATGCGGTTGAGCAAGTCCAGGCAAACGTAGCAGGGGCCTTAATCGGTGTCATAATTGCTGTCTTTTTTGGGGTCCATCTCTACACAGTTGCCTTAGCAATTATTATTGTCATTACGCTGACAAACTTATTTAAGTGGAAAGATAGTATACCTTTAAGTATTGTAACCGTGATTTTTATTATGGAGGCTCCTACTGAGGACTTTTTATATTTCTCCTGGAACCGATTTATGATCACGTTTGTTGGTGTGGCGGTATCTGGCGTCATTAATACGGTGTTATTACCACCAAAGTATGTGACGCATCTTAGAAGATTATATGAGCAAGCGCTGAAGCTTCTTATCACGTATTATAGTAAATGGCAGGCCGATGGAGTTTTTCATCTAAAAGAAATGAATGCTCTAAAGGACCTAATTAATCGTACTCATCAATTTGAACAATGGATGAGAGAGCAGTCGAAAAGTGAAGTGCATCCGAAGGGTTATTATAAAGGACTTTACATTGAGTCTAGTAAAAACGACATTCTAAGCGATTTTCTATTAATTACGGAGCATTACGGCCGGATCTCGTGGGGAGAAGGGGAAGCTAAGGAAAAGAGTCGTCAGCAGATTAAGGGGTTGTATGAGTATGTACTGGCTGTTATGGCGCATACGAATCTCCCGAAGGAGTTTCAGATCGACTTACAATGGTGGAAAGAAACGTACCATAGGTCCGTTGATCCACGAACGGAGCAAAGCTTTTCGGAAATTATCTCAGCATTGGGACGGATGGAAAAACGACTGCGAAGATATAACCGCTATGTGGGGAAAGAGGGAAATCTATCCTTAATCAACGAAGAAAATCGGTGGTTTGCTTGGAGGTGGAGATGGTAGCTTAACACAAGCTAAGTTACCATCTTTTCGTCTTGAGAAAGTACAGATCTTTGTGAATTTCATACACCGTGAAAGGTTGACTGAAAAGAAACTGACGATGTTTCTTTTCATTGCTGTAAAGCTCTTGCTCCGGTATCGTGACAAAAGGCAATTTCTTGATCGCTTTTGTGGCAGGGATATTTTTGTCTGCAATCCATAGTAGGATTTTGTCTAAACCTAGAGATCCAAAGGCGATTTCAAGCATCTCTTGTTTTGCTTGGTGATTTAATCCGATACCCCGATAGGATAATCCAAGCCAAGTACCCATTTCGGCGGTTCTGGCAGCCTGATCAATTGAAGACAGGATAACCAAACCTGCAACTCTATCTTGCTTGCTCATGATGACTCGCGACAGGCAAAATCCCAGGAGCTCTCCCGCTTGTACTTCATTAAGCCAACGGGCAAAAGTATTTGGAGATCCTAAAGGCAGATCAAGAAATGATCCACCTTTTTCTCCGCAAAACAAGTGGTAAAGGATAGTGGCATCATCCGTTTGAATAGGTCTTAACACATGCAAAACTCCTTTTTGAATAATCGGGTACATGCCTAACACCCTGTCTTTCTCCTCATCATAATGTGCATTAGATGCTATGGGGAGGCAGGGGAAGAGGATGGCGCCCAAGAAGAAGAAAGTGATATCATCATCGTTTGATAATATGAAGCATTACATGAAAAGTGTAACTTCAGACACTTGTATCCAGTGTACCCAACAATGCCAAAGGGGTCTTGCTTATATTGAGAAAATGTCGAAGCCTGGTGCTATTGGATACGGTGTATCCTGTATTTTAACACGTGGAACGCCAACACAGGATACGAAATCCAAAGCTGGAAAAAGAAAATAACCCAGTATGCGTCTTAAAGCATACTGGGTTATTTTCTTTAGGCTTCCTTCACAAGGTAGTAAGAAGGGTATTTGTCTTCGTACTGCTTAATTTTATCTTGGTGCTCAAGAGAGATTCCGATATCATCCAAACCATTTAAGAGGCATTCTCTACGGTAAGGGTCCACTTCAAAAGAAACGTCAAACCCCTCGCCATCCGTAATGGTTTGAGTTTCTAGGTTTACAGTTAAGCTGTAGCCTTCTTTTGCAAAGGTCTTCTGGAAGAGCTCATCCACTTGCTCTTCAGACAGCTTAATAGGCAAGATTCCGTTCTTAAAGCAGTTATTGTAGAAAATATCTGCAAAGGAAGGAGCAATGATCACTTTATACCCGTAATCCAAAAGTGCCCATGGAGCATGCTCACGGGAGGATCCGCATCCGAAATTCACTCGGGAGATCAAAATATTACTTCCATCATAGCGTGGTTTAGTTAATTCAAACTGCGGATTAGGTTGATCCTGTTCGTCGAAGCGCCACTCGTAAAATAGGAATTGTCCGAATCCAGAGCGTTCTATACGCTTTAAGAATTGCTTAGGAATAATGGCATCGGTATCTACATTTACCCGATCTAACGGGGAAACAACACTGGTTAATTTTTTAAATGGTTCCATGAATCATTCACCCTCCTAGTTAAATTTCCATTGACGAACATCGGTAAAATGTCCTTTAATCGCAGCAGCAACAGCCATAGCTGGGCTCACAAGGTGTGTTCTTCCTCCACGCCCTTGACGACCTTCAAAGTTCCGGTTGGAAGTAGAAGCACAACGCTCACCAGGAGATAATACATCTGGGTTCATGGCTAGACACATACTGCAACCAGCTTCACGCCATTCAAATCCAGCTTCCACAAAAACCTTGTCTAGCCCTTCTTCTTCGGCTTGCTTCTTTACAGCTTGAGAACCAGGAACGATCATAGCGTTCACGTGGGATGCAACTTTGTAGCCTTTTGCTACTTGAGCTGCTGCTCGCAAATCTTCAATCCGTCCGTTGGTACAGGAACCGATAAAGACGCGATCAATAGAAATATCAGACATTGGTGTACCAGGGGTTAAGCCCATATAGTCTAGTGCAGCAGTAGCAGCTTTTTGTTCGTTGCTGGATTCAAAGTCTGCTGGACTCGGAACGGACTTCGTGATATCGGTACCCATACCTGGACTTGTTCCCCATGTTACTTGTGGAGCAATCTCAGATGCTTGAATTTCTACAGTATGGTCAAACGTAGCGCCTTCATCTGTCGCTAGTTGTTTCCAAGCTTCAACAGCCTCAGACCAGAGCTCACCCTTCGGTGCATAACGACGTCCTTCTAAGTAGTGGAAGGTGGTTTCGTCTGGGGCAATAAGTCCAGCACGTGCTCCAGCTTCAATGGACATGTTACAAACGGTCATACGTTCTTCCATGGATAATTTGCGAACAGCTGCTCCGGTATATTCAATTACATACCCAGTGGCAAAGTCTGTTCCATATTTTGCGATGATAGCTAAGATCAAGTCTTTTGCCGTGGTGCCTATAGGCATTTCGCCAATAACTTTAACTTCCATTGTCTTTGGCTTAGACTGTTGCAAACATTGAGTAGCCAATACGTGTTCAACTTCGCTCGTTCCAATTCCAAAGGCTAGAGCGCCGAAGGCACCATGTGTAGAGGTGTGGCTATCTCCACATACAATGGTCTTACCTGGATGGGTAAGTCCTAATTCAGGTCCGATAATGTGGACGACGCCTTGATCTGGACTGTTTAAGTCAGCTAGAGGAACTCCAAAGTCTTTACAGTTCTGAATAAGGGTATCAATTTGTTGTTTTGCAATAGGATCCGTGATGTTAAAGCGGTCCTTCGTCGGAACGTTGTGATCCATAGTAGCAAAAGTGAGGTCAGGTCGGCGAACTTGACGCCCGGTTAAGCGTAGGCCTTCAAACGCCTGCGGTGAGGTTACCTCATGTACTAAGTGTAGATCGATATAGAGAAGGCTCGGTTTTCCTTCTTCCTGATGAATGATATGATTATCCCAGATTTTCTCAAACATTGTTCTTGGTTTCATCCGATTATTCCCCTTTCGTTGTCGAATAAGTTAATTTATTTTTAACATTTTCTTGAGGTTTGGTCTAAGATATAATATCTATAAATACTATAGGTTTTTCCTATAATGCGAAAGGGGTGGATTATGGAACTTCGTCAATTTGAATATGCTCTGATGGTAGCAGAGGAGCGTAATTTCTCTAGAGCAGCGGAGAAGCTCCACCTTGCTCAGCCTTCTTTAAGCCAACAGATGATTAAACTGGAAAAAGAGCTTGGGGTTCAACTTTTTGAGCGTAGACCCGGTGATATTGTTTTAACTTACGCGGGAAAAAGGTTTGTTGATCAAGCTTCTAAAATTTTAGACCAGGTAGAGCAGTTGAAACAGGAAATGATGGATGTCGTGGACAGTTCCAAGGGACAAATCATTATCGGGACGCTTCCGATAACGGGAGCCCACTTGCTTCCTGCTGCCTTGCCGCTGTTTCAAAATGAGTTTCCGGGGATTGAGCTTGTTATGGTAGAGGAGACGACAACCCATTTAGAGCAGCTTACCGCTAAAGGCCAGACGGATATTAGTTTGCTATCTCTTCCGATTAGTGAGAAGGGACTTGATGCGGTTCCTTTGTTAGAAGAGCCTATCTATCTGGCAGTTCCACCCCAACATCGATTCTCAGAAAGAAAAGAAGTGAACCTAAGCGAGTGCAGAGAGGAACCTTTTGTTGTATTGAAGAGGGGACAAGGATTTCGAGAGATCTCACAGCGTTTATGTCAACAAGCGGGGTTTGAGCCGAAGGTAGTGTTTGAAAGTACGAATATTGAAACAGTCCAATCGCTTGTGGCTTCAGGGATGGGAGTGGGCTTCATTCCAAAGATGGTTACACGGACAAGACGTTCTAGCCATGTTCCCATTTATCTGCCAATTGGCGACCTCCAACCTACGCGCACCCTTGTGATCGGATTCAAGAAAGGAAGATATCTGTCTAAGGCTGCTGAGTCGTTTATTACCATCATGCGAAAAATTGTAGATCTGGGTGCTTATTAGGGGAGCATCAAAGTATTTTCTATCATTTCTCAGTTGTATATAATGGAAGAGGACAGATGAAGAAGGAGTGAGCTCTATGAAGCTGAACGTAAAGATTGAATACTGCAATATGTGAAACTTTTTGCCAAAAGCCATCAGTTTGGTGGATGAATTAATGGATGATACGAATTTTCGATATGATATTGAAGAGATTATCCTAATGCCCAAGGGTGGAGGGATCTTTGAGGTTACGATTAATGATCAATTGATCTATTCCAAGAAAGAAAAAGGGCGCTTCCCGGAGAAAAAGGAAGTCCCAACGTTGATTAGAGAACAGGTGCTGAACGGGTAGGTCTCTTGAGAGGATAGAATAAGGGAAAAACTTCCTTTATTGCCCTGAGATGATTAAAATGGAGTGGAATAACAGGAATTTATTCCGCTAATAGGCCTAACACATCTAAAATGAGAGTGAAAACTGTAAATAGGCGGAAAATCTCCGTCTATTTTGGCCATTTTTAGTCATTTTTTGAAAATAACAGGAAATTCTCCGCTTATGTCCTTATCATCCGTTCACATATTCAGCTTGGAAGGAATTGGCGCCTGAATGAACAGACAATAAGGTATCGGCATAGCCGACTAGTCGATTGACGAGCTCATCGGCGATCGAGTAGACGATAGGATAGGATTCGGGTTGATGCAGCTTCGGGTCGTCGAATATGATGGTGGTATGGATAAAGATCTCTTTGTTCCCATATAAATCATAGTGAATGATGGCTTTTCCTGCAGCGCCTTGGGTTTGCGGATCTTGATAGGATGGAAGAAAGACGTACCATTCTTCAGCGGAAGCTGAACGGAAATTTTTGGTGTACTTGAGTTGTCTCATCTCGTCGTCAATTTGCTGTTTGACTTCTGGTGTTAGCATTTCTACAATTTTTTCTTTCATGTCGATCCCTCCTATAGAGGAATTTTATCCAAAAGGAGCAAGAATGAAACCATTTAAAGCCTTTATCTTTGATATGGACAATACTCTTCTGCAATCTCGAATTGACTTTTACAAGATGAAGAAATCGGTTTATGAATTGCTTGTCTCTCACCACTTGCTTCCTCTGGATCTGGAGTGGTCTAATAAAACTCCCTCTCAGATCATTGAGCTTGGAAGGAGACATCAGCACTTCCCTGCCATTGAACAGGAAGTATGGACATTGGTTGAGGAAGTAGAGTCGGAAGGCATGGAAGGAGCAAAACTAGAACCTTATACTGCCCAATTGCTTAGCGGACTGCGAGGGAAGGACAAGTGGGTATCCGTTTTGACGAATAACGCCTTACCTGCAGCGGAAAAAGCACTTAAGGAGCTGTCCGTTTTCCATTTATTTGATTATGTAGCAGGTCGAGATCAGATGGAGAAGCTTAAACCCTCGCCATCTGGTGTTCTACACATCTTGAATCGTTGCCCGACTATTCCGAAGGAGAAGTGGGTCATGGTAGGGGATTCCTGGATTGATGGTATGGCAGCTCAACAAGCAGGAATTTCTTTTATCGCCTACCAAGCCGATTCGGATCATCTAGCTAAGAAGGGGGTTTACCCCTTAGAATGTATTCGCTCACTACAAGAGCTAGAACACTGGTCTTGAGCACACATAAGCATGCACAGACAAGCCGATAATAGCAGCAGAGAATTCTTATTCTAAGGACAGAAAGGAATTGCTTCTATGAATGTGGAAAAAGATCAGGTAGAAAAAGAGCTGGAACGTCTTTTAACAGAAGGTGAGCTGCCTCCTCAAGATAAACAGAAGGAAGCAGTCAAACGCCTCCCTCCTCGTTGGGTAGCTGTATCTCCGAGTGAATTTAATCAAGTAGAGGAAGAGACGAAGATTCTTCGCAAGTACGTTCCAAAAGTAGATGAAGAGAAGTAGAAGAGTGATAAAGGAGAGGGAATTATGGTTGAAATTATAAGTCTTGAACAATGGCAGGAGCAAATTGGTAAAGATCAGGTGACGGTGGCCAAGTTTTACACAGATTGGTGTCCGGATTGCCATCGAATTGATCCCTTCATGCCGGAAGTAGAAGAAGCGTATCAGGGTAAAATTGAATTTATCTCAATAAATCGAGATAAATTCGAAGAGTTAGGAAAGGAATTAGATGTTTTTGGAATTCCTAGCTTTATTGCCTTCCGAAATGGGAGAGAACTCATTCGATTTGTTAGCCGACAAGGCAAGAGTCGTCAAGAGATTGAACAATTTTTGGACCGTGTGTTGCAGGTGAGTCAGGCCTTATAAGGGCGAGGTCCCACAAGCGTATAGGGCTTGTGGGACCTCCCCTTTTTCTCTAGGTATTTTTAGCTTATGTGAGGTGTGTAATATGTCTAGATTAACGCTAGGAATTGATATAGATGGTACGTTAACAGAGTTTGATTCGTTTCTCCCTTATTTGAACCGGCTCTTGAACACTCAAGTTAAGCCAGAACAGATCATTCAATATGATTTACACGAAATTTTTGGGATGGAGTATAAGGAATTCTCAGATCTTTTTGATCAACATAGTAAGCCCATCTATGAAGAGTCGATTCCACGTTTGTGTGCCAAGCAGCAATTACACTGGATAGATGAGCGCTTTAATATTGTATACATTACAGCGCGATACAAGGAATATATGGACTTAACAAAGCGGTGGCTCATCGACCATGGTTTTCCGGTTCGTGAAATCGTCTGTACAGGTTCCCATGACAAGTTGGCTGCAATAGAGGAGCACCAGGTAAAGATTATGGTAGAGGATCGCCTGGAGAACGCGTTGCAAATATGGGATAGCTTACAGGTTCCCGTATATCTTTTGGATACTCCTTATAATCAAGCGAAGCTGCCAGCTGGGGTCGTTCGCGTGAAGGATTGGTTTCAAATACAACATGATTTAAAGGGAAAAGGCTACAGGTAGACTTTTTACAAAAGCAAAATAAAAAATTCATTGTAAATAGAGCTTGCTCTATGGCAAAGTGGATAAAGGTTAGAATATTTATCCATTTGAGGGGGTAAGCATGTTTACTATTGGCCAAACATTTAGCTATGATGAATTGGTAAGAGATGAAATTATACATGAATTTGCTAGGTTATCTGGTGATTATAATCGGCTCCATACGGATCAAGAGTATGCCAGCCGAACGATCTTTAAGCAGCCGATAGCGCACGGCATGTTGAGTGCAAGTTATTTATCTGCTCTTCTAGGAACAAAGATTGTGGATACCAGTACGCATTATGTTGTTTATCTAGAGCAGAGTTTAAAATTTGTACGACCGTTAAAAGTCAATGATGAAATTCATATTAGGGCAGTCATAACAGAATGGGAACCAGACACCTCTACCTTAAGATTACAAACTACGATCTCTAATCAATATGATAAGAAAGTAGTAGAAGGTGATGCGGTCATTAAAGTTCTTCCTTTGGTGTGAAATCCGAACATTAATCATTAGGAATTTAGAAAACGCCCTTTTTAGTTGATAAATGTTCGGATTCCACATAAAATGGTAATGGGGAAACCACAGATTGATGAGGAGAAAGTAGAGGTATGCCCATGACCGATTTTTCTGGACTACAACAATTAACAAGTTTGATTAGAAACATTGAAGCTCAAATGGAAGGCGCTAAGCTCATGATTCTGACTCATGAACATCGGGAAGAGATCGCGAGGCATATGGTAGAAGGCTTAGTGGGACCTTCAAGGGAGCATAAGGTTCGCATTGAAACGAGTTCTGGGGAATACATGAATCAACTGGCAATCTTAGAAATTGGGGGCAATAAATATACCTTTTCTAAGGATCATCAGGGAATGTTTATCAGTGAAATTAATTATTACACCTGCCGAATTACTCCAAATTCCCATGGTATTCTTGTCTATCATCAGGATTACCCGGGTGTGATCCATGATGTTTCCAGAGTATTGGCTGAGAATAAGATTAACATCTCTAGTATGAATGTTTCACGTGAGCAGAAAGGGAAATCAGCATTGCTTGTGTCACTTACGGATGAAGAGATCCCGCAGTCTCTTCTATCTAGGCTGCAACAGTTGCCTCAGGTACAACAGGTACTATCACTTCAGTGAATTTTTTACAGATTAATATTCGAATGGGTGTGCCGCGGTTTGAAATGGAAACCATGTGTACGCCTATTTTTTATGTCGTTTATGTTATGATAGAGAAAAAATTCAAATAAACAGGTGTTAATCTATGAATATACTATCGATGGAATCTATTTCTAAATCATTTGGTATTAAACCGTTATTAGAAGATGTCACCTTTGGCATTGAGGCGGGTCAGAAAATCGGCATCATTGGAGTCAACGGGACAGGTAAGTCTACGTTCCTAAAAATTATCGCTGGTCTAGTTCCTCCTGATCAAGGAAGAATAGCTGTGGGCAATCAAGTGAAAGTGCAATATTTACCCCAAGAACCATGGTTTGAGGAGGATATGACCGTCTTAGACTATGTTTTTGCTGGGGATAGTCCTATTATGAAGCTTGTTCATCAATATGAACTCGTCTTAGAGGAACTGAATGAGCAACCAGGGAATGAACGATTACAGAAGCGTCTACATGATTTAATCCCTCAGATGGATGCGCAGGACGCATGGGAGTTAGAGACCCATGCCAAGTCAATTTTAACTCGTCTTGGAATCCGTGCCTTTTCCCATCGTCTCTTAGGGCTTTCTGGAGGGCAAAAGAAACGCGTGGCGATGGCGAGAGCATTAATCCATCCTGCAGATCTGCTCATTCTTGATGAGCCCACTAACCATATTGACCACGAAACCGTGGAATGGCTGGAGGATTATCTGGCTAAGTATAGAGGGGCTCTACTCTTAATTACGCATGACCGGTACTTCCTAGATCGGGTGGTTAATCAGATAGTTGAGCTGGATCAGGGTCAATTATACCGATACCTCGGGAATTATAGTCAGTTCTTAGATCAAAAAGCAGCAAGATTAGAACAGTTAGCGGCCTCAGAGGCTAAGCGTCAAAATATCCTTAGAAGAGAGATCGCCTGGCTTCGCAGAGGGGCAAAGGCGCGAACAACAAAACAAAAAGCCCGCATTGACCGTATTCACGAACTGAAGCAAGCTGGATATGAGGAGCAGTCGGATCGAATTGATCTAGGAGCCTTAAGCTCTAGCAGGTTAGGAAAAAAGGTAATCGAGCTAGAGGGAGTAACCAAGCAATTGGATGGGCGAAAACTCATTGACGATTTTAGCTATATCGTTCTGCCAACGGATCGACTAGGGATTATAGGGAAAAATGGGACGGGGAAATCCACCCTACTAAATATGCTCGCAGGTAGACTAATGCCAGATCAGGGTCAAATCGAACGTGGGGAAACCGTGAAGTTGTCCTACTATGATCAAGAGAGTATGAACTTAGACCCCTCCATGAAGGTCATTGACTATATCAAAGAAGGCGCTGAAGTGATCTACGGTGCAGATGGATCTGTTTTATCCGCATCGCAAATGTTGGAGAGATTTCTTTTCCCTCCTTCCATTCAATGGACAACGATCTCAAGACTTTCTGGGGGAGAGAAGCGACGATTATATCTGCTTCGCATTCTGATGGAACAACCTAACGTTCTTCTTCTGGATGAGCCGACAAACGATCTTGATATTCAGACTTTGACCATTCTAGAAGATTATTTAGACGTATTTCCGGGTGCAGTTATCATTGTGTCGCATGACCGTTTTTTCTTGGATCGGACGGTGGATCATCTGTTTTACTTCGGCGACGGGGGAAAGCTTTATCCGTTCTTCGGCAATTATACGGAATATCTGGAGAAGAAAAAAGCGGAAGATGCTGTGCAAAAGCAAGAGAAAAAAGAAGTTAAGCAAGAGATCGTTCAGGGTGTAGTTAGCCCGAAACCAAAGAAAATGTCATTTAAAGAACAAAAAGAGTTTGAACAGATCGAAGAGAGAATAGCTCTCTTAGAGGAGAAAAGTGCAGAGTTGCTTGCTTTAATTAACGAATCCGGTGGGGATTATCAGCAGTTATCAGCACTGTCGGAGGAACAAGAAAAGGTAGCACAGGAATTAGATAAAGCTCTTGAGAGATGGACAGAGCTATCTGAGTTGGCGGAAGGAAATTAGATTACTGAATAAGAAGAAAGGTTGAGGAAATGGTAATAAGTAGGATAAGGAGGGGACAAGAAGATGGATATTGACGAAAAGTTGCAATTCATGTTGGAACAGCAAGTGTTTGGCGCCGTTGAATTGAGTGACGAACATCAGTTTATGGGGACCCTGAGTGAGATGGACAAAGGTCAGCTCACTTTTCTTGATCACTCCCCAAATGAAACGAATCCACTCATTACCGTATCCATAGAGGATATTGTTGCAGTGCATATTCCTGAACCGACTGACTGTACTATGAATCAAGCTTAAAAGTGGGAGAGCTGCTTTTCTTTTTGAAGAAGCAGCTCCATTTTTTTAACCCTGTTTTGAACTTAGAGCCTCTAACCTCTTGCCCAGAAAGGGATGATCGAGTAAGGCTTCTCGCAGAGTTCCTTTGTCTTTTTTTAATAACCATTGATAATAATACTGCTTAATGTGGGGGAGATAAGGCAAGTGCTGTAAAATTTCTCCTCTTGCCCTGAGATCAATCTTGGCTAAGGCCTTTTTCATTGTCTCAGGATTGACCGCTTTTGCTCCATACTGATCTGCGGTATATTCATCTTTTCGAGCGAAGTAATTTTCGATGATATAGTGGACGAGACGATAAAGGAAGGTAAGGGAGAGCAGTTTCAGGTAGGAGATATTTTCTGATATAATAGACATCAGTACGAGGAAATAACCTGTCGTATGAACTGGCAACATGGTAAAAAGGAGCTCATCCCCCATCCTGTTTACTAAACGCAAGGGAACCATACTATCTGTCCCCATTTTTTGATGGCCCAATTCGTGCCCGATAATCGCTTTTAGCTCCTCCTCATTCAAGAAGTCCCGCCAATGCAAAGGCAGATAAATTCTTCGAAACACATAACCCGCATTCATTCGATTCCACATAATAATTCTAACTTCTCCAAGCTTAAAATCAACACACACCTCTTTAACGATCCGTTCGGCATCATCATCTGGACCTAGCTCTTTTTGTACATATTCAGCGACCTCTCTCGATTGCCATTGATGGAGCTGTTGACTTCGCACTTGGCGAACCCAGCGGTAGACAGGGTCTGCGAATACCAGCAGGTTATACCAACCCGCAGAAGCCAAACCCTGCGCAGCCAATATGACGTCCTCAATGATGAGTTTGGCATAGGCAGCTGATAGGGCATACCGGAATGGCAATTGCAACATGACGTTGACACCTCCTTCCCTTATTTTATGTGCACGGGTAGGAACAAAGACATCATTTTTGAATACGATAAAGAACAACTGTACTGCAATAATGTGTAGGGGATGGTGTGGTGAAAATCATACATGTTTATCGCCACAGGCGCTTCTTCCGTACGATGGAGCTAGCCCTAACGAAGGAAGAATTAATGAGGGGAGTATTGGGAAGAACGACCGCTGGAAAGGGATTGTTTCTCATGGGTGCTACGGCGATCCATACCTTCCAGATGAGGTTCCCTATCGATGTCGTTTACTTGAATGAAAAAGGGTTGGTTATCGGATTAGAAGAAAGGCTGGAGCCTAACCGACAGGGACTGATTCTAGAAGGGACCAGACATGTTGTTGAGTTTAATCCGGGAACGATTAGAACTCATCGCATTATAATTGGGGAACCATGGTATTGGAAAGTGGCAGTAGAAGAATAGGGGAGTATAAAACTCCTCCTATTTTTTTTGTAGATACAGGGTGGCTTCATTCCCGAAGATTCGAAGGATTGGTCCTTCTTGAACAGCGATAACATCCTCTCCATCAGGAGGAAAGTCCATAACAATTTCTATAATTTCCTCACCGTCTCCTGTTCGAAATTCAAATACTCCGTCTAACTCATGGTTTCGGTTATCGGAGACTGTGCATGAGATGAGTTGGGCGTCCCACTCTGACATAACTTCATCTGCTTCTAAATCTTCGTCCTCCCATTGGGTATAAGTAACTCTTACAGTTTGATTTGTCCACTCTTTTTGCATGATCGAGGGGAGTTGACTAGGGTTTGTCCATTCCATTGGGGAAGCCTCCTTTTTTAATATCGTATATTCCTTATCATAACTTTTTTTCACATGAGATTCCAATGAAGGATAAGGTTGTTATTTGGTGTTATGATAAGAGGCATGGAGGTGAGGTAAGTGAAAATAACCGTAACAGATCGAGCGATGGAATGGTTCAAAGATGAAATGAATGCAGGACCTGGCGATTATATTCGCTTCTATACTCGTTACGGAGGGTGTAGTACAGTCCAAGCGGGATACTCCTTAGGAGTTGTGAAGGAAGCTCCGAATCGACCTGTAGAAAAGGTAGTGCAGAAGGGGATAACCTTTTACATAGAGGAAAGTGATCTGTGGTATTTTGATGATCTCAATCTAAAAGTAGATTCTAATGTGGATGGAGAGTTAATCTTTATTCACGATTAAGTTGGTAAGGGAGATGCAATGTTTCATGGATAGAAAGGTTGGATAGGATAGTAGAAGCTGCGTGATTGCTAGATCCAGAGGGATATGAGAGAATGGAAATACTTAAAGTCATACGTTAATTGGCAGGAGGACTTAAGATGAATCCTAATCAAAGGGATGAGCAATTGAAAAATAACAATGAGACAAAATGGGTGATATGGACATTTGTTGGGTTTGTCGTCCTTGGAACTCTGTCCATTGGTTTGTTCATGTATTATTACTTAATGCGCTTATAACTATTGTTTTTCTGTGGATAGAGAGTTATTGACTGGAAACTTACATATATATATTGTAAAGTTTTTAGTATCATTCCTCTATGAACGGGAGCAATGTAAATGGGATATTCGGGGAGAATACTCGGTCTTCTTTTATCTTTGCTGTTAACAATCTCAATGAATGGGTACCTCTATTGGCGAATAGAGAGAGTAGACTCGTTGGCGCTTCTGCTCCTTCCGGTTTTTATGGTTATTGGGTGGGGATTAGGGAGAAAATATGATGAAGTAAAATTTTTGTCTGAGAAGGATGTCTTAACGGAAATTTACAATAGAAGGTTTATCCATGATGTACTCCCTAAATTAATGGCTATGGTCGTGCGAAGGAAGGAAACTCTGAGTCTTGCGGTTGTAGACGTAGATAATTTTAAGCTCATTAATGATAGCTATGGTCACGAAGTGGGAGATCAAGTATTGCAGAGGTTATCCCACATTCTAACTTCTCAAGTGCGTACAAGTGACATCGTGGCTCGTTGGGGTGGCGATGAGTTCTTAATTATTGCTCCTTTTACAGATCGTGAAGGGACGGAGGCTTTTCTTGATCGAATAAGAGAGGATGTACATAGGCTGGCTCAAGATATGGAGTTGATGATCACAATCTCTATAGGGACATCTGTCTTCCCCGAGGATGGAAGGGAGCTGCGGGAGCTTATTCGTGTAGCAGATCAGAAGATGTACGAGCAGAAGGGTCATATGAACAAGGAATAGATAGTTTAAGAAGGGAGAATGAATGAGATGCAAGATAAAGGTTGGAAGGATCTAACTCCACAAGAGGTGGAACAGTTACTTAAGGAACGAAAGGATATTCAGTTTATTGATGTACGTGAGCTTGAAGAGTATGAGGCTGGACATATCGAAGGGGTCACCTTAATTCCTCTAAGCCAGTTCGATATAAGAAAAAGTGAAATAGACCCTGAGAAGGAAACCGTCTTTATCTGCCGCAGCGGGAATCGAAGCGGAAAAGTTTGCGAATATCTTTCTACCATGGGCTATCGGAACATGTACAATATGGTCGGTGGAATGTTAAATTGGACGGGCGAGGTTAAAATAGGTAAATAATTATTATACTATGGACATCTGTATGAGAAGGAGGATGTTTTAGTATGATGGAGCCTCAGGATTTTGGGGAATTGTACGAATCTCTATGGGAACAGATCCTCTCTGGTGACTCAGAAGGCAGCCGTAGTATGATCAAAGCTTTACAAGCTCTGGTAATGTCTGATCAGGAAACGAATCAACTCGGAGCAAGAGAAGTACTCCAGAAACTATCTGCCCAGATGCACGAAATGGTGAAAACACAACAATTAGAACCTCTTCAGTGCATGGAGCGACATGAATACGAAGAACTGCTTATGCTAATAGATAATTGGGCTTAAAGGGCCTTGTTCACCAAATTGTAATAACTTTTTCGGTTATTCTCCGTATTAACCATAAAAATGTGATAAAGTACTCTTGTAAACAGTCGTAGAAAAGAGGTGTATCACATTGGCTAAATTACAATCGAACAAGCCGGAGAATCAATTTGATGGACTTCCTAAACTTATTCTTATATTCTTTGTAATACTAATGTTCCCGATCCTTTACTTTGTCTTCAACATGATACTTGGAAACGAGCATCTGTTTATCATTAACGGAGCTAAATAAGGTATAAACAAACTTGCCTCCCTTGCTGTAGCAGGGGAGGCAAGTTTGTTTTATTTGTTTGTGTAGGTTTTTACTTTATTTAGAAGATCAAGCAAATCATTAGGCCAAGGAACCGTAATATTTAAGTTCTGCCCAGTAAGCGGGTGTAGGAGTTCTATACGTCCTGCATGAAGGGCTTGTCTGGGGAATAAATGAACCTTGCCGCCATAAAGGTGATCACCAACCAAAGGATGACCAATGTGACTCATGTGGACTCTGATTTGATGTGTGCGACCTGTCTCTAACTGTAGTTCTACGAGAGAGAGATGATGGTCTCGAAAAAGCTCTATCAATCGGAAATGAGTAATCGCTTGATCTCCACGTTCTGAAACACGACGTCGGGTGGGGTGGTGACGGTCACGACCGATCGGTTGGTCGATCTTACCTTTTTGCTGTTTTAAAAGACCATGCGCAAAGGCAACATAAGTTCGTTTGATCACTCGGGCGCTCAGCATGCGATCAAGCATGGCACCAGACAAGGCGTGTTTGGCAAAGATGACACCCCCCGTCGTATCACGGTCTAGGCGATGAATATGCCGTACCTTCGTGCTTAGACCTTGCACTTGCCAATGATAAGCTACCGCATTGGCTAAGGTCCCCCCCTGATGTTCTTGGTTTGGATGGGTGTCCATGTCTACCGGCTTGTTTATGACGAGGAGATGATCATCCTCATATAAAGGCTCTAGGGGAAGATACTCCGGTACCACCCCGTAATCTTCTTCCTTGAACAAGTGTACCTGAAGCCGTTGACCTGCTTGGAGGGGATGGCTCCAACGGACAGTCTCCC